>JAFRIL010000106.1 GCA_017432845.1 Lachnospiraceae bacterium
ACATGGGTATATCCCATCTCCTTCACGTACGGGATTATCTCATCGGCAAGTTCCCTGTAATTAAGAAACTGTCTGCCGTCATCGGGCTTTTTAAAACTCCCCAGATGCAGCTCGTATATGGCCATCGGAGAATCAGTGGCATTAAGTGATTTTCGCGAAGCAAGAAAATCATCGTCATGCCATTTATATCCGTCTATATCATATACTCTCGATGCGGTCTCGGGACGAAGCTGGGCGAAGTAGCCGTACGGATCGGCCTTTAATATGACCATTCCGCCTTTCAACTTGAGCTCATACTTGTAGTTATCCCCGGGTGCCACTCGCGGGATGAATATCTCAAATATTCCCGAATCCCCAAGCCGTCTCATCTGATGACATCTGCCGTCCCATTCGTTAAAATCTCCGACGACGGAAACACGGACGGCATTTGGTGCCCAGACGGCAAAGTTTACACCCGAAACCCCGTCGCACTTTCTAACGTGAGCACCGAGATGTTCGTAAATGTCATAGCATATACCTGCTCCGAATTCACGCAGGGTCTTCTGGTCGATCGCGGATCTGAACCTGTAAGGATCATGAACGATAAAAGTTTCCTTGCCCTTTGTCACCTTAAACCGGTAGTTGATCTTCGTCTTTGTTATGGCACGGACAAGTACGGAAAAGAAACCCTCCTCATCCATCATATACATTTTGTATTCTTTGTCGTTGCAGATGACGCTGACCTTATCAGCCTGTGGGATGAAGCACGAGATCATCCATCCGCCCTTTACGAAGTGGGCCCCGAGATATCCGTGGGGATCATCTTCTTCGGAGTAGACGATCTGCTCTACTCTCGCCCAGTCCATCATCTTGTACAGTTTCTTATCCAATCACTTACTCCTCTATCGCATGTATGAACAGACCGCTTCGAAGCTTTGGTTCGAACCACGTGGACTTGGGCGGCATGAGCCTTCCGGCGTCAGCTACGTCAAACAGTTCCCCGATGCTCGTCGGATGCATTGAAAATGCGATCGCGCAGTCATTATTCACTCTTTTTTCAAGTTCAGACAGCCCGCGAATACCACCCACAAAATCGATCCGCTTATCAACTCTCGGATCATCAATTCCAAAGATCGGTGAAATGACATTATTCTGAAGAACGGATACGTCAAGTCCTTCGACAGGATCAGCAGGGATTAGCGATCTGTCAAATATCAGGCCGTACCATTTCCCGGCAAGGTATATTCCGACCTCGCCTTTTTGCGCCGGAGAATATGCTCGATCCTTCTGCGACAGATCACCGAGCTGTCCGAGCTTATCAAGTATCCCCTCTTCGGAATGTCCGTTAAGATCTTTGATGAGGCGGTTGTAATCCATGATATAAAGCTCATCATCCGCAAACAGTACCGACAGGAAATAATTGAACTCTTCTTCTCCGGTATAGTCCTTATGCTGCTGCCTTCTCTTAAGGCCAACCTTGACGGCGGATGCACATCTGTGATGTCCGTCCGCAATATACACAGCCCCGGCCGCTTCAAAGCCTTCACAAAGAGCGGCAACTTCAGCTTCTTCCCTTACAGCCCATACCCTGTGCACTATACCGTCGGGAGCCGTAAAATCATAGAGCGGCACGGTTTTTTTGACTCGGTCAAGAACACTCTTTATATCATCTCTTCTTCTGTATGCCAGAAAGATAGGACCGGTCTGGGCGCTTAATCTGTCAACGTGATTGATCCTGTCTATCTCTTTGTCTTCCCTTGTGTTCTCATGCTTTTTGATCACACCGGATACGTAATCATCTATACTTGCACATCCGACCACGCCCGTCTGGCTCCTGCCGTTCATGACAAGTTCGTAGATATAGAAACATCTGTCCTTGTCCTGAACAAAAGTATTGTCATCAATGCGCTTCTTAAGCAGGCTCTTTGCCTTGTCATACACACGCTGATCATATGTATCAACGTCATCGCCAAGCTGTGTCTCGGCCCTGTCTATACACAAAAAAGAAAGCGGCTCGCGCAATGTTTCCGCCTTTGCCTCAGCCCGGTTATATACATCATAAGGAAGAGCCGCAACCCTTGATGCGACATCCTGTCTCGGCCTTATCGCACAAAAAGGTCTGACTGTTGCCATAACAACCTCCAAAACAATAAAATCTACCATATGTTGTATGTGAACCGTTTCATCCACACACTATACACGACTATACTATTGTATCAAAACACCAATGCTTTGACAACAATTTCCCATAATGTTAACATGAAACATTGGGGACGGTTCTTTTTGTTTCGTTTGAAACACTGGGGACGGTTCTAAATGTTTCATTTGAAACAAAAAGGACCGTCCCCGGTGTTTCACTTTGGAGGATAAGGATTATGACTGACGAAGATAAGGTTTTTCTGGGAAAGATCAATGAATTTGCCGAAAAAGAGCTTGGTGATATAGATCCGCAAAAGACTCATGTGTCCGAGCAGCTTGAAAAGCTGCGCCCCATAATGCAGAAGCTGGCAATGGAATACAAAATGGACGTTGAAGACGTGTTCATCAAATACATGGATCTGGCAAGCGAGGCAAATGCAACGGCGGATGCCGAGTTCAGGTCAAAATACGGCGAAGACGATGTCCTGGATCTGCCAATTAATTGAGAACGAGTGATATAAACAGAGACTGAGACAGGGGGACGGTTCTTTAGTCTCAATAAAATTGAGACAGAAGAACCGTCCCCCTGTCTCAGTCTCCGTCCCCCTGTCTCAGTCTTTATCAATTCAGCCTAATTTGCGGTTGAGCCAAGATATGCGGCCCTTACTTTCTCATCTGAAAGCAGTTCCTGGCCGGTTCCTTCCATGGCGATCTTGCCGTTTTCTATGACATATGCCCTGTCGGCAACATGAAGTGCCATGTTTGCGTTCTGCTCGATCAGAAGTACCGTTGTTCCGGCCGCATGTATCTGCCTGATTATCTCAAATATATCCTGAACGACTATGGGTGCAAGGCCCAGTGAAGGTTCATCCATCATGAGAAGCTTCGGACGCCCCATAAGCGCACGTCCGACCGCGAGCATCTGCTGTTCTCCGCCGGAAAGCGTACCGCCTTCCTGCCATGAACGCTCGCGAAGTCGCGGAAAATATCCGTATACCCTTTCTATATCCGACTCAAGATCATCCTTGCGAAGATACGCTCCGATCTTAAGATTCTCGAGAACGGTAAGGTTCGGGAAGATACGCCTTCCTTCGGGAACCATCATCAGTCCCTTTGACACGATAGAAGTAGGATCCTTGCCGGTGATATCTTCTCCTTCGAAGATAACCTTACCCGAAGCAGGCTTAACGAGTCCGCTTATCGTACGCAGTGTCGAACTTTTCCCTGCACCGTTCGCACCGATAAGTGTTACGATCTCACCCGCCTTAACATCAAAACTGATGCCACGGACCGCTTCGATACCCCCGTAACTTATCTGCAGATCTGCTATTTTAAGAACTTCTTCGCTCATTCTTCATCCTCTACGGTACCCAGATATGCATCGATAACCTTGCGGTTATTCTGTATCTCTTTCGGTATACCGCGTGCTATCTCACTTCCGAAATCTATTACATAGATATAATCCGATATGTTCATGACAAGATCCATATGGTGTTCGATAAGGAACACGGTAAGGTTATACTTGTCGCGTATCTGCCTTACAAAATCAGCAAGTTCCGCAGTCTCCTGAGGGTTCATGCCTGCAGCCGGCTCATCAAGAAGAAGGAGGCTCGGCTTGGTGGCAAGCGCCCTTGCGATCTCCAGCTGTCTTTGCAGTCCGTAAGGAAGGGATACCGCAAGATCATCCTTATAAGCATCAAGTCCCTGCTCAACAAGAAGATCCATTGTCTCGCTCCTCATCCTCTCCTCTTCGGACAGGTTGGCGCGAAACGTTGCCGAGAACACATTCTGATCGGCATGCTGATGTTTGGCAACGAGTACATTCTCAAACACGGTCATGCTCTTCCACAGACGTATATTCTGGAAAGTACGCGCGATCCCAAGTCCCGTTATCTGGTCGGGCGTAGGGGAAAGAACCGGATCCTTTGCATATTTGTCGGCATTTTCGCCTTTATATGTTCTGGCTGATTTTCCCGAAGGGTGATTACGGACTATGGGCTTGCCCATAAATTCGATAAGCCCGTTAGTGGGCTGATATACACCTGTTATACAGTTAAATGCAGTCGTTTTGCCTGCACCGTTAGGTCCGATCAGTGCTATTATCTGATGTTCGGGAACGTCGAGCGAAAGGTTGTTTACAGAGACAACGCCGCCGAACTGCATCGTAACATTTTCTAGTCTTAATGCGTTTGTCATCTCTACTGTTTCCTTTCCGCCTTCGGCGCTCTCTTCTTAAACAGCGCACCGATGTTTATCTCGTGATTGCCCATTATGCCCTGTGAGAAGAACAGCACGATGACCATGATAACAACCGAAAATACTACCATTCTGAATCCGTTTCGAAGAAGCGGTACCTTGACCGAACCGATATACTGTTCACTGTCAAGAAATCTTAACCACCACTCGGAACATGCAACATACAGAAATGTTGCGATAACGCTTCCGCTGACCGATCCGATACCTCCGATAACAACGATCAGAAGGATCTCATACGTCATGACGGATGTGAATGCTTTTGCCTGGGCGTTGGCAACATACATTGCAAAGAGCGCACCGCCGACTCCGGCAAAAAAACTCGATATAACAAATGAGAGCATCTTATGTTTGAACAGACTCACACCCATAGCCTCAGCAGCCACTTCGTCATCTCTTATCGCCATGAAAGCACGACCGTATGACGAACGGATCAGAAGGACTATAATGACGATGCATACGGATGCAAACAGGAAGGGAACAAACGTAGACAGACGAAGCACGATATTTCCCGCACTGTCTGTAATATTAAAGCTCGAGAAGGTCGGAAAACCTTTTATCATGTTCGCACCGTTTGTAACCTTGCCAAGCTTCTGCCACTGGAATATGGCACGAAGAATCTCGGCAAATCCGAGAGTTGCTATGGCAAGATAATCACTCTTCAAACGAAGTACCGGGATCCCGATAAAGTACGCAAATATCCCTGCAACACATCCGGCAAGGATTATTGCGATAAGGCACGCAAGTATCATGCTCATCGCTCCGCCGAATCCCGAAGCGCCGAAAATCCCTTCGAACATATCAAGGAGTGAAAACGAAAAAGCGCATCCGCCGAAAAGATAGTATACCTGCTCCTTCATCGCCGACGGAACCGTAAGGATCGCATAAGTATATGCCCCAAGCAGCATGAATCCCGCCTGTCCGAGTGAGAAAAGCCCGGTAAATCCGTTTAGAAGGTTCATTGATACGGCAACAAGCGAATACACGGCCGCTTTTTTCAGAACCGTAAACAAGGGGCTTGTCGGCGCAAACACAGCCGGAAGTCCCGGAATATAACTGCTTATGTTTTCAAGAATGATGACAAATATCAGAAGAATGCAGATACCGATAAATGCCGAAAATGATCTCTTCTTTTCTTTCATGATCTACACCTTATCGGTTGCGGCTTCACCGAACAATCCCTGTGGCTTGAATATCAGGATCACGATCAGCAGCGCAAATGTGAAAGCATCCGAGAACACCGAGACATCCCACGATGAGGGAAGTCCCTTTATTATCGTCTCGCATATGCCAATAAGAAACGCACCAAGCACTGCACCCGGGATGGAGCCAATGCCTCCGAACACGGCTGCAACGAATGCCTTAAGTCCCGGCATCGCTCCTGCCGTCGGAGTGATCGCGGGATAATTGGTAAAGAACAGTACCGAACCTACCGCCGCAAGTGCCGAACCGATTATGAAAGTCACCGAAATGACCGAATTGATCTTGATGCCCATGAGACGGCTCGTCTCAAAATCCTTGGATACGGCTCTCATAGCCATCCCCACCTTCGTCTTGTTGATAAGAAGCGTGAGTGCGAACACAAGTGCCAGTACAAGGAAGGGCGTGATGATAACGACCCATTTTGTCTGTGTTCCCGCAACACTTATCGTGTTTGATAAAAACGGGATCGAAGGATATGTCATCGGCTGTCCTCCGGTAACGTAAGTAGCCGTATTCTGCAGCAGATAGCTGACACCGATGGCGGATATCATAACCGACATCCTCGGCGCGTTCCTAAGGGGCTTGTATGCCGCACGCTCGATCGTAAAACCGAGAACCACCGTCAGTATGATGACAAGCGGAAGTGACTCGCCGACCGGGAGTGTTGCCGTAAAATATATGCCCATCAGGCCCGCGACCATAAAAACATCGCCGTGTGCAAAGTTGATCAGACGAAGTATCCCGTATACGAGAGTATATCCGATCGCTATAAGCGCATATTGTCCGCCCACCGATACACCGGAGAGCAATACCGAAATGACATATTCCATAATCTCTATCCTTTATTATTTGGCACCCGAACCGGTCTGAACCTTCTCAAATGCCCATGTTCCCGTAGCCGTATCGGCTGTCTTGATGTAAGCAGTGTCACGGACCGCATCACCGACCTCGTCGAATGCGATCGATCCGGATACGCCATCCCACTTAACCTGGGGGATAGCACCCTTGATCGCTGCCTTATCGGGTGAACCTGCTGCCTTGATCGCCTCAAGAGCAACATAGTATGCATCATAACCCATTGCCGTAACTGCGGAGATCGTATCGTTTCCGCCGTTTGCTGTCAGAGCGTCTGCATTGCCGTTGATGTAATCCTTGATGCCTTTATCAAATGTCTCGGAACCGCCCTCCTGATAGAATGTCGAAACGAAGAGCTGAAGGTTGGTACCCTTTGTAGCCTCAAGGACCATGTTGTCATCAAGTGTATCAGATCCGAGGAAAGGAATTCCGATATCAAGCGAAGCTGCCTGCTCCATTATCTGCTTGGCATATGCGATAGATACGGGTGTGAATATTACGTCCGCACCTTCGCTCTTAGCCTTGTTCAGATATGAAGTAAAGTCTGAGTTGTTTGTAGGGAATGAATCGGCGATAACTTCTCCGCCGGCTGCCTCAAACACCTGCTTGAAGAATACGATAAGACCCTGATCATACTCGTTTCCGTTCTCGCCGAGGCAGTAAGCCTTCTTGGCTGAGAACTTGTCCATGGCAAAGTTTGCAAGAACGTCAGCCTGGAAGTTATCAAGGAAACATATCCTGAAGTAGTAATCATTACCTGCCGTAACGTTGGGGTTGGTACATGTAACACCGATAGCTGCAAGGCCGGCCTCTTCAAACTTGGGACCGCCTGCCATTGAAACGCCCGAACCGTATGATCCGAGAACGAGGGATACATCCTTACCGACAAGCTCCGATGCTGCCGAAGGAGCCTTGTCTGCAGATGAACCGTTATCAGCAAGTACGAGTTCAACATTATATGTCTTGCCACCGACCTCTACTGTGGGTGCCTCCGAATTGGCATACTGCATACCGAGGATCTCTTTCTTTCCGCCCGACGCAGAGTCACCTGTTGAAGGCTCAAATACACCTATCCTGATGACATCACCGGCGGCTCCGCCCGATGCCGGTGCAGCTGCTCCCGCAGCACCGCAGCCTGCAAGAGTTACCATGGCAAGAGCCATTACTAAAGCTAAGATCTTTTTCATAATCAACCTCCTTATGATTAAAAAGATGTAAATCCTTATCCCATTTGGTTAACAGTTTATTTGATGATCCTGACCCTTAATACGCCGTCCATATCAGACAGCTTATCCACAAAATCAGCCGGGATATCAGAATCGACGTCGATCATCGTGTAAGCATATTCTCCTTTTGATGAATTGACCATGTCGGAGATATTGATGCCGGCTTCGGAGAACAGGCCCGAAAATCGTGTGATCATGTTTGTGACATTCCTGTGATGAATCGTAACCCTGCCCTTGGTCTGGCAGACGCCCATATCAGCTTTCGGATAGTTGACCGAATTCTTGATATTACCGTTTGTCAGATAATCGATCATCTCCTTGACAGCCATCTTCGCACAGTTGTCTTCGGATTCTTCGGTGGATGCTCCGAGGTGAGGAATGACGATACATCCTTCGGCATTTGCTGTTGTCGGGTTCGGGAAGTCGGAAACATACTTTTTGATCTTTCCCTTTTTGATACCCTCGATCACTGCCTTCTCATCACACAGAAGATCTCGTGCGAAGTTAAGAATCACGACACCGTCCTTCATCTTGCTGATGGCCTCGGCATTGATAGTATTTTTTGTCGAATCCATGAGGGGTACGTGTATCGTGATGATATCGCAGTTGGCATAAATATCATCAACAGACAATACGTGCTTGATATCCCTGGAAAGGTTCCATGCCGCATCAACAGAGATATAAGGATCATATCCGTACACTTCCATTCCGAGATGCTTTGCCGCATTTGCGACCCTAACACCGATAGCTCCGAGTCCTATGATACCCAGCTTCTTGTCCTGGATCTCGAATCCCGCAAAGTTCTTCTTTTCCTTTTCGGCAAGCTTGGCGATATCAGGATTGTCATTATTGGCCTTCACCCAGTTGATGCCGCCGACTATATCACGGCATGCCAGAAGCATTCCCGCAAATACAAGTTCTTTGACGCCGTTTGCATTTGCACCCGGGGTATTAAAAACGACGATACCTTTTTCGGCACATTTATCTAGAGGGATATTGTTGACTCCAGCTCCGGCACGCGCTACACAAAGGAGTTTGTCGGGAAGATCGATATCATGCATCGATGCACTGCGGACCAGTGCTCCGTCTGCATCCTTTATATCGTCGGTCTTTGCGAATCTGTCGTCAAATCCGTCAAGACCAACCTGTGCGATCGGATTGAGACATGTATACTTAAACATTACTTGTTCTCCTTTTCAAATCTGTCCATAAACTCAACAAGCTTTTCGACTCCTTCGATCGGCATCGCGTTATACATGCTCGCTCTCATACCGCCAACGGTCTTATGGCCTTTCAGATTGACAAAGCCGGCATCCGCAGCTTCG
>JAFRIL010000107.1 GCA_017432845.1 Lachnospiraceae bacterium
CCGTATTTTTCATACAGCGAGTACATTGCAACCGGTGAATGCTGGCAAGAGCCTTCACCAAACCTTGATGTATATTCAAATACCCGCCTCTGATCGCCAAGCGATACAGGGCGAAAATCGATCCGATCCATAATTTGTCCTGTTTTTCTGTGAACTCTAAATAAATATTATACTATAAAACGGTCCCTATCTTCAAATATCAGACATACTGTTTATGTTCACATATGCTTCGGGACAAATAGTGTCGTAGTACTTGATGCCATCGACAAGTTCCGTGATATCCCTAAGCCTGTGATCCCCTTTTTCGATAATGGAAGATACGGCAGGAAGGCAATTTACCGACCAGATGCTTGCAAGGGGCTGCAGGCGACTGCCGTCAGTCCTCGCAAACAACACACTCTCTCCGTGATAGTGTGTGCATATCCGCGAGATCTCACCGTAATGGTAGCCTGTCATATCACATGCAGCAAAAAGCACCGCATCACATCCGTCCTTACCTGCTCTTTCAAGGACCGATACGATCCCGCCGATCGGGCCTATCCCGGTGTGCTTATCATATACCGGCACGTATCCGCCCCTTATGACATTCTGATCTTCTCTTTGGGAGATATACCTGTGCGATATGATCTTCGGATAAGCCTTGTCAACCTCATCGCAGATCCTGTCAAGAAATGTCCTGCCATCCCCGGAGAGCACTACCGACTCCTTTGGACAGCCCATCCGCTCGGATCTTCCTCCGATAAGGACTGCCGCAGCGATATCATATGATCGTGTATTTTCGTTCATGGTAAATACTTTCCTGTTATGTAATACTGATTGTTGCAAAAGCTCCGAGCCCTCTGACCTAAAGCGTAAGCCATGGTCCTTGGGCCGCAGGTCAACCTGCCGGGGTACATTCGGAAACGGATGTGCCTTCCTTATTCGTAAAGGAGTATATATGAAGAAACTTACGCTTTCGCAGCTGATCTTCGCAGCAATATGCTGTGATATGGGTTTATTTGCCAAAAAACTCATCGGACCGGCTGCCAATATTGTCACGGAATCCCTTCATATTCCCGGTGGCATTGCCACATCATTTTCGCTGATGTTTTTGGTTGTGGCTGCCGCTGTGCTCAAATGCCATGGATGTGCCACCGTAATGGCCGTTGTCCAGAGCATTCTTGCCTTTGCGTTCGGAATGACCGGGAGCATGGGAGCGCTTGCTCCTATAGGTTACATACTACCCGGTATCGTGATCGACGTTTGTCTGTTCATATCCCAAAAGATCAGTCAGGATACTTCTTCGGGAATAATGCCGGCATCAGTTGCATCTTCGGTATGTGCTGCTCTAGTCGCAAATCTCCTTGTTTTCAGACTGTCCGGGATCATTCTTGCGGTTTATGTTCTCGTGGCTGCAACAAGCGGTGCTATCTGCTTTGTGATAGCATCAATACTGGTAAAACGCCTTATCCCGATACTCTATCCCCACACCGCAAAGGAGCAAAAAGCAACATGAAGAAAAAAAGCCTTATAGTCATTGCCGCACTTCTTGTGATCACGGCCATCACAACCTGCATATACCTTAACTCGCGAAGCAAAACCGCTGAGGGAGATATTCTGTTAGTATCTTCCGGCAAAGAAGTTACCGTACACTTTAACGATCTTCCGCTTACCGATGTATCCGGAGAGACCATAAACAAAAAGGGCGAGACCAAGACCATCGAAGGAAAGGGCTTTCCTCTCTCGGGCATCCCTTCTCTTGCAGGTGTTTCAGACTATTCGGAAATGACCGTTTATGCCGATGACGAATATAATACGAGCATATCAAAAGAAGAGCTTTCCGGCGATGATAATGCCTTCCTGATCGAAGATGAGAAAGGCATCAGAATGGTAGTATTCGGCGGTCCGGCTGACCGCGCCGTCAAAAACGTTGTAAGGATCGAGATAAACTGACCCCCCCCCCTGCCGGATCAGATCTTCTCAACCCTTACGGCACATACCTTATACTCGGGAATCCGCGCAAGATCATCAAGTGCGGCATTCGTAAGAACGTTTACGGGCGAGTCGGTAAAGTGGAAAGGCATCCATGTCTCGCCTTCCGACACCTTGCGACCGACCCTTGCCTTTGCCGTGATATCTCCTCTGCGGCTTACGATCCTGACCGGCTCATTATCAGTGATTCCAAGCCTTTGTGCATCGGCAAAGTTCATCTCTATAAATCCTTCTCCTGCAATATCGACAAGGCCCTGCGATCTTGCCGTCATTGCGGCGGCATTGTACTGATAGAGTATACGGCCTGTCATGAGGATCAGCGGATAATCGTCATCCGGAAGTTCCTGGGAAGGTGTAAACCTTGCCGGATACAGCAGCGCACGTCCTCTTACCGGGCCGTTTGCATGCATGATCGCAGTACCTTTTGATGTCTTGTCCGGACACGGCCACTGAAGGCTTTCACCGTTATCAAGTCTTTCATGGGATATTCCCGCAAAGCTCTGTGTGACGCTTGCGATCTCGTCCATGATCTGAGAGCTTGTCAGATGAGGCTGGGCATATCCCATCGCATTCATAAGATCTATGATTATATCCGTATCAAGTCTTGCCTCTCCCCGCGGCGTGACCGCTTTTCTGATCCTTTGGACCCTGCGCTCTGTGTTGGTAAACGTTCCTTCCTTTTCGGTATATGAAACTCCCGGGAGGATCACATCCGCATACTCGGCGGTCTTAGTCATGAACAGTTCCTGGATCACAAAGAAATCAAGACTTTCAAGTGCCTTTATGACATGATGCGTATCGGGATCGGATACGACCGGATCCTCACCGCATATATACAGTCCTTTTATCTTTCCTTCGATCGCGGCAGGGAACACATCCGTGGCCTTAAGTCCGGGCTCGGGATCAAGTTCAACTCCCCACGCTTTTTCAAACTTTTTACGAACTTCCTCGTTGTCGACCTTCTGGTATCCGGGATAATCCGTCGGAAGCGCACCCATATCACACGCGCCCTGGACATTGTTCTGTCCGCGTAGCGGATTGACGCCGCATCCGCTCTTTCCTATCTTACCGCAAAGGGCTGCCATATCCGACATACACATAACACCCTCGGTCCCTGTCGAATGCTCGGTAACACCGAGGCAGTATATGATCGGAGCCTTCTTGGCCGTAGCATACATACGCGCCGCTTCGATCAGCCTTTCGGGCTCAATATGGCATATCTGCCCGACCTTTTCCGGAGTATATTCCCTGACAAGTGATCTTAGCTCCTCAAACCCTTCGGTATAGTTCCGAATATAATCGTGATCGATAAGGTCCTCTTCGATCATCACATGCATCATACCGTTGGCAAACGCCACGTTCGTACCCGGCCGGAGCTTAAGGTGGATATCGGCATGTTTAGACAGACCAATATCTCTCGGATCAACGACTATCAGTCTGGTTCCTTTCTTAACCGCTTCTCTTATCTGCATTCCGACAACAGGATGAGCTTCTTCGGGATTTGATCCGACAAGAAGTATGCAGTCGACATCGTGTGTGATGTCATGTATCGGATTGGTCATGGCACCCGACCCGAGAGTACGGGCAAGACCTGCAACAGTTGCCGAATGGCAGACCCTTGCACAGTTATCGGTATTGTTGTTTCCAAAACAGGTCCTTACCATCTTCTGGACCATGTAAACATCTTCGTTTGCGGACCTCGAGCACGCAAAACCGGCGAGCGACTTGCTGCCGTA
>JAFRIL010000108.1 GCA_017432845.1 Lachnospiraceae bacterium
GCTAAGGTTGCAGTTGAGCGCGCCGGAGAGCATATCAGGATGAATCTTGAAGAATACCTGGAGAAGGGTGTAGTTAAGTAAATGAATATAATCCTGTTATCGGGCGGCTCCGGCAAAAGGCTGTGGCCGCTTTCTAATGACATAAGGTCCAAACAGTTCATCAAGATATTTAAGAAGGATGATGGTACGTATGAGTCGATGGTACAGCGGATGTATCGTATGATCAGGGATGTGGACCGGTCTGCAACCGTTACGATCGCAACGAGTAAGACCCAAGTATCGGCTATACATAACCAGCTTGGAGAAGATGTTGGGATATCCATAGAGCCTTGCAGGAGGGACACGTTTCCTGCCATCGCGCTTGCAACCGCGTATCTTACGGATGTGATGAATGTGCCCGAGGACGAGGCGGTTGTTGTCTGCCCGGTGGATCCGTATGTCGAGGATGATTACTTTGCGGCACTCGGAAGGCTTTGCGAAAGAGCAGAGTCAGGCTCAGCGAATCTGGTGCTGATGGGAATGGAACCAACATATCCGAGTGAGAAGTATGGATACATAATGTCGGAGCCATTGAGACAAGGGGACGGTTCCTCTGTCTCAAAAAAACCTGGGATTGAGACAGAGGAACCGTCCCCTTGTCTCAATTCCGGATTTGCCAAGGTGGAAAGCTTCAAGGAAAAGCCGGACCTTGAGACGGCGAAGAAGTATCTGGAGCAGGGAGCACTGTGGAATGGCGGTGTGTTTGCGTACAAGCTGTCATATGTGCTTGATAAAGCAAAGGAGCTGACAGGATACAGGGACTATAAGGATCTGTTTGATAATTATGAGAACCTTACGAAGATTTCTTTTGACTATGCTGTGGTTGAGAAGGAATCCAGGATCGAGGTCATGCGCTTTGCCGGAGAATGGAAGGATCTTGGTACATGGAATACCCTGACCGAGGCAATGGAAGAGCCGGCGATCGGCGAAGCGATCCTTAATGATAAATGCGAGGATGTTCACGTCATCAATGAACTGAATGTCCCGGTTCTTGCCATGGGGATAAAGAATGCTGTCATCTGTGCGAGTGCGCAGGGGATCCTTGTATCTGACAAGGAACAGTCAAGCTATATCAAACCGTTTGTAGACAAGATAGACCAGCAGATCATGTTCTCGGAAAAAAGCTGGGGCAGTTATCAGGTCATGGCAGTGGACGAAGGGTCCATGACAGTAAAGGTAACGCTTAATCCGGGCAGTAAAATGCACTATCACTCCCACAAGCTGAGGGATGAAGTATGGACCGTAGTTTCGGGCTCGGGTGTGGCAACCATTGACGATGTCAGATCTGATATCAAGACAGGTGATGTCCTGACAATGAAGGCGGGACAGAAGCATAAGGTCGAAGCCACCACAGAACTTAAGCTTATCGAGGTTCAGATCGGGCAGGAGATAAGCGTTGCTGATAAAGTAAAATACGATTGAAAGGCTATTAAACTGTAATGATGGATAAAGAAGCGAAGATATATGTTGCAGGACACCGCGGAATGGTGGGGTCCGCAATTGTGCGCCAGCTCGAGAAGCAGGGCTATACCAACATAGTAACAAGGACTCATAAGGAGTTGGATTTGTGTGATCAAAGGGCGGTTGAAGAATTCTTCGAGGCAGAAAAGCCCGAGTATGTGTTCCTTGCCGCAGCTAAGGTCGGGGGCATTGCAGCCAATAATGAGGCACTTGCCGATTTTATGTATGAGAATATGATACTCGAGATGAATGTCATACACTCGGCATGGAAGAACGGGTGTAAGAAACTGGAGTTTCTCGGAAGTTCATGCATTTATCCGCGTATGGCACCGCAACCGATGAAGGAGTCGTGTCTTCTTACCAGCGAACTTGAGAAAACCAACGAAGCATATGCACTTGCCAAGATATCGGGGCTGAAATATTGTGAGTTTTTAAACCGCCAGTATGGAACCGACTATATCAGTGTTATGCCGACCAATCTGTATGGACCGAATGATAATTATCATCCGAGACACTCCCATGTGCTGCCTGCTCTTATCAGGAGATTCCATGAGGCGAAGGAACAGGGACTTACGGAAGTGACCTGTTGGGGTGACGGGTCCCCCTTACGTGAGTTCATGTATGTGGATGATCTGGCTGATCTGTGTGTATTCCTGATGAATAATTACAGCGGTAATGAGACTGTAAATGCCGGAACAGGCAAGGAGATCACGATCAAGGCCCTTACTGAGCTTGTGGCAAAGGTTATAGGATATACGGGCGAGATCAAATGGGATCCGTCCATGCCGAACGGTACTCCCAGAAAGCTCCTTGATGTATCAAAGGCAGCCTCACTCGGATGGACATACAAGACAGAACTTGAAGACGGCATACGCCTAAGCTATGAGGATTTTCTGAACAATCCCATGCGCGCCGAAAGATAATGGAAAGAGCAGGGACAAACGCGAATGAAAAAAGAAACATTGCTCTTTGTATAGCCGCAACTCTTGTACTTATTGTTGCGGCTGTTTATCTTATAATCACATCCGGCCGGGCTAAGACATATAATGTGAACTTTGAGGCTATCCAGCAGACGGTCGATGATGACAATACACAACATATGCTGCTTAGAGGTCTGTCGCTTCGACGCGGGGAGTATGCGATCAGTATCGGGTATATTGCCGATGCTGACATAGCTGTTGAGATCTCGCTTGAAAACGACACATACGTAAATGATATCCTTCCGGCAACATATGATGGGTCGGGACTTAGGAATTATGATTTTACGGTAAGGAGCGGAACCGACAGAGGAAGGATAGATTTTACTTATCCTGAAGGTGTCAATCTTCAACTGGCATATATCACCATAAGTTCCGACAGACCGCTTTATAATGATGCGCTTATCTGGGGGATCGTCCTTCTTATCATGATACCCTGTGTGTGGATGGGAGCATATTGCTATTCGCACAGTAAATACAAAAAAGCATTTCTTATCACTCTTGGAATGATCGTTGTTCAGATCGTACCTTTCCTTCTGCAGCAAAAGCTTCACATGGGAATAGACACGAGAGCGCATATGATGCGTATCGAAGGGATCTATTACGGCCTGCTCGACAGGCAGTTTCCGGCTGTCATAGCCCCTGAGTGGAACAATTCCTATGGCCAGACCGGCGCGCTATACCCTAATCTCTTTCTGTATATCCCTGCCGTACTCAGGCTCTTGGGGATGTCCCAGATTGGGACGTTTAAACTGTTTGTATTCTTGGTGATAATGGCAACCGCCATCATCACTTATGCATGTGCGCGCCATGTTTTCGGGAAGGAATGGCAGATATGCCTTGTGATCATAATGTGCAACCTTAACGATATGCATCTGTATAACATGCTCGGCGATGGAAGGTTCGGAGGGGCTTTTATTGCGGAGATGTTCTATCCGCTTGTGATCGCAGGCCTCATTGATCTGTACTTCCAAAGCAAAGAGAAGTGGTATTATCTGGCCTTTGGTGTTGCGGGGATACTGTGCAGCCATGTGATGTCAGCAACGATCATATGCTTTACTGTTATGTTATTCTCGGTTTGCTGTATTAATTATCTGGCTGATAAGACTGTAAGATCGTCAATTATAAAGGCTGTCGTACTATTTGCCGGTCTGATACTCGGAACAGCGGTATCATTTCTTAAATTCTAC
>JAFRIL010000109.1 GCA_017432845.1 Lachnospiraceae bacterium
CAGGGGTTCTGTCGGCCGTGATGTTTCGCAGTAATGCCGGAAAGCTTAAGTGGCAGCTTGCAAACGGTGACAGGATAGAAGCGGCCGGATCTGTCGGGACATATGAAAAATCAGGTAGCTATCAGCTGTATGTTACGAGCATACAGAAGGCCGGCGCGGGTGCGATGCATGAAGAGCTCGAGCGCCTCAAAAAGAAGCTTTCTGAAATGGGGATGTTTGATAAGTCATATAAAAGACCCATCCCCAAATACTGCTTCAGGATAGGAGTCGTAACATCTCCCACGGGATCCGTCATACACGATATCAGACAGGTGGCATACCGCAGGAATCCGGGGGCAAAGATCATATTAAAGAGTGCCAAGGTCCAGGGAGACGGCGCAGCAGAGTCGATCATCGCCGGAATGAACGCTCTTGCAGAGGAGGGCGTTGATGTTATCATAATCGGACGCGGCGGAGGCTCGGATGAGGATCTGTCGGCCTTTAACAACGAGGCACTTGCCAATGCGATATTCTCGTGTCCGGTGCCGGTGGTTTCCGCAGTAGGCCACGGAGACGACGAATCGATAACGGACATGGTTGCAGATGTACACGCACCGACACCGTCTGCCGCAGCGGAACTTACGGTGTTCGTGTTCGACGATCTTGTCAGGGATGTGAACATGCGGATGATGTCGATGGAAAATCTCATGCGCACACACATCGAAAACGCATATACACGTCTTCGTGAGCGTACTCTTTCGATGAAGGCGTTAAGTCCCGAAGCAAAGATCAGGATGCAGCGCATCTCATACGAGAGGCGGCTGGAAAAGCTCGATGTCCTGATGACGAGGAAACTCGACAGTGCAAAACACCGGCTGATGATAAGCATAGAAAAATACAAAGCGCTCTCGCCGCTTGAAAAGATCGGCCACGGTTTTGCCGCCGTAACCGATGAAGCAGGTAAAAAGATAACCGATATCTCCGCCGTAAAAAGCGGTGACACACTCAGGCTTATCATGCGCGAAGGTCTGATCGAGGCAACAGCGGACCGTATCGAAAAGAGGAAGCAATATGACGCTTGAAGAAACATTTGAAAAAGTTGATGAGGTAATGGAAAAGCTTTCCGATGATTCTCTTCCGCTGGAAGAGTCATTTACCGTGTACAAAGAGGGAATGGAACTTCTCGATAAGTGCAAAAACATCATAGAAGATATAGAGAAGAAAGTTGAAGGATCGGAAAGCGAAAACGAAGAATGATTCTTGACGGTATTAAGAAAACAAATGACATAAAGGATGTCGGAGCAGGTGACCTTGACGAACTTGCCCAGGAGATCAGGGATTTTCTGATCGAAAAGATAAGTGTTAACGGAGGACATCTCGGCTCAAACCTCGGTGCGGTGGAACTAACCATGGCACTCCACCTGGCGGCTGACCTTCCGCGGGATCGGATAGTATGGGATGTAGGTCATCAGAGCTATACTCACAAGATACTTACCGGCCGTAAGGATGAATTCGATACTCTTCGAAAGTTCGGCGGAATAAGCGGATTCCCGAAGAGACGCGAATCAAACTGCGACGCATTCGATACGGGACATTCGTCCACATCGATCTCGGCGGGACTCGGACTTGCAAAAGCAAGAGACCTTGCAGGAGAGGATTACGGAGTGTACGCGGTCATCGGTGACGGTGCGCTTACCGGAGGAATGGCATACGAAGCGCTCAACAATGCGGCGGATCTGAAGACGAACTATATCATAGTGCTTAACGACAACAACATGTCGATAGCCGAAAATGTCGGAGGCGTGTCAAGCTACCTTCAGGACATACGTACGGCGGATGCGTACAGGAACTTCAAGATGGGACTGGAGGATGCGTTAAACCGCCTGCCCGGCGGTGTTGCCGTCGTGGACAAGCTCAAAAGATACAAGAGCAGTTTCAAACAACTGGTCGTCCCCGGGATGTTCTTCGAGGACATGGGCATAACCTATCTGGGACCGGTCGACGGACATGACATAAAGGCAATGGTAAAGGTGTTCAGGGAAGCACGCCGTTACCCGAAATGCGTCATTGTTCACGTGATCACGCAGAAGGGAAAAGGATACGCACCGGCGGAGCGGCATCCCGCAAGATTCCACGGGGCAGAACCTTTTGACATAGAAACAGGGCTTCCGGCCGTTAACCGTACCAAGGCAAATTATACGGACGTGTTTTCCACGGTCATGTTAAAGCTTGCCGAGAGAAACCCCAAGGTCTGCGCCATAACCGCAGCCATGCCGGACGGAACAGGACTGAAGCGGTTCTCCAGAAAGTTTCCCGAGCGCTTTTTTGATGTGGGAATAGCGGAAGAACATGCAGTGACCTTTGCCGCTGGTCTGGCGGCAGGCGGATGTACGCCGATCGTTGCCATATACTCTTCGTTCCTGCAAAGAGCATATGATCAGATCATACATGATGTCTGCATTCAGGATCTGCCGGTCACATTTGCGATAGACAGGGCAGGAATAGTAGGTGCCGACGGAGAGACCCACCAGGGAATATTTGACGTGTCGTATCTGTCGACGATCCCGAACATGACGATCATGGCACCCAAGAATAAATGGGAGCTTTCGGATATGCTCAAGTTCGCCGTCAGTTTCAATCACCCGGTCGCCATCAGGTATCCGAGAGGTCTGGCATATGACGGTCTCGAGGAATACAGGAAGCCGATCAATTACGGTCAGGCGGAGATGATATATGAGGAGTCGCAGATCGCGCTTGTCGCGCTCGGAAGCA
>JAFRIL010000110.1 GCA_017432845.1 Lachnospiraceae bacterium
AGGTCATTGTTTACCGTTACAAGAGAAAAAGCGGTTACCACAAGAAGAACGGTCACAGACAAGCATACACACAGGTTAAGATCGACAAGATCAACGCATAAGTATGTTTTATGGTTACTGCAACAGTAGTAAAGAATCCTTCGGGATATGAGTCATTTTCATGTAAGGGCCATGCGGGCTTTGCCAAAAGCGGAAAAGATATTGTCTGTTCTGCCATATCGGCACTGACCATCAATACGGCCAATTCGATCATGACCCTGACCGATACGAAGATCAGCGTTTCGGAAAATGACGGATTCCTTTCATGGAAATTTGATGAAGGGTCCGATGATCGCTCGGATCTTCTGATGGATTCACTTCTAATAGGACTTGGGTCCCTTGAAGAAGAATACGGTAATTATCTTAAAGTAGAAATAAAGGAGGTAAGCCATGATTAAGTTGAACCTTCAGTTATTCGCTCATAAGAAGGGAATGGGTTCCACCAAGAACGGCAGAGATTCGGAATCAAAAAGACTTGGCGCAAAGAGAGCTGACGGGCAGTTTGTAAAGGCCGGCAACATTCTTTACAGACAGCGCGGAACGAAGATACATCCCGGCGTGAACGTCGGACGCGGCGGTGATGATACATTATTTGCAACTATCGACGGAGTTCTCCGTTTCGAGAGGAAGGGAAGAGACAGGAAGCAGGCTTCCGTTTATCCCGTCGAGCAGTAATTTACACAGGCCTTGAAGCAAAGCGCTTTGAGGCCTTTTTATTCCAGGTATCGATATGTTTGCTGACAGAGCTACAATATACATAAGGAGCGGAAAAGGAGGGGACGGACACGTTTCCTTCAGACGTGAGAAATACGTTGCAAACGGCGGACCCGACGGCGGAGACGGAGGCAAGGGCGGAGATGTCATAGTAGAAGTCGACGAAGGCATGAACATGCTGACCAATTACCGGCATGTCAGAAAATACAGGGCCGAGGACGGCGAAAACGGCGGAAAACGCAATTGCAAGGGGAAGAGCGGCAAAGACCTTGTCCTGAAAGTTCCGAAAGGTACTATCTTTCGCGACAGCGAAAGCGGTAAGGTCATAGTTGACATGTCCGGAGATAACCGCAGGGTAGTCCTGTTAAAGGGCGGACTTGGCGGAAACGGCAACCAGCATTATGCAACGCCCCGCATGCAGGCGCCCAAGTACGCACAGCCCGGACAACCCGCTATGGAACTAAATGTTGACCTCGAACTCAAGGTGATCGCTGATGTAGGCCTTATAGGCTACCCGAATGTCGGAAAATCAACCCTTTTGTCGGTTGTGTCAAATGCCAGGCCCGAGATAGCGAACTACCATTTTACGACCCTGTCCCCGCATCTGGGTGTAGTTGACCTGGATGGAGGAGCCGGATTTGTTATGGCTGATATTCCGGGGCTTATCGAAGGAGCTGCGGATGGTGCAGGCCTCGGGCATGATTTTCTGCGTCATATCGAGCGCACCAAAATGTTCGTTCATGTTGTTGATGCGTCGGGAAGTGAAGGAAGAGATCCCGTTGAGGATGTCTATGCCATAAATAAGGAACTTGAAGCATATGATCCCGAACTGATGAAGCGCCCCCAGATCATAGCGGCGAACAAGATCGATGTGATACCGCCCGAAGATGACCCGGTTCAAAAACTTCGCGAAGAGTTTGAACCCAAAGGGGTCAAGGTCATTCCCATAAGCGCTGCAGCAAATAAAGGAGTTGACGACCTGATCCGCGAGGTAAGACAGATCCTGTCCGGACTAAGATCAGATCCTGTGGTATATAAGAGCGAGTACACACCGGTAAGGGAAGAGCAGGACAGCTATGAGGTCTTCTACGATGAGAAAACTGATAAGTACTGTGTTGAAGGGCCGAAGATCGATAAGATGCTCGGTTACACCAATCTCGAATCTGAAAAAGGTTTCCGGTTCTTCCAGAAATTCATGGAAGAAAACGGCATAATCGACGAATTAAAGGCTATCGGACTTACGGAAGGAGATACAGTAAAACTGTACGGCTGGGAGTTCGAGTACTTCGAGTGACCATACGGGAGAATAATATGACGAGTAAACAGCGCGCCTATTTAAAAAGCATTTCAAGCACATATGATCCTATATTCCAGATCGGAAAGGGCAGTATCACACCCGAACTGTGTGATGCCGTGAGCGAAGCACTTGCCGCAAGAGAACTGATCAAAATTTCGGTATTAAAGAACTGTGCGGATGATCCGCATGATCTTGCACCGATCCTGTCAGAGCGGACAAGATCCGAGGTCGTTCACGTGTTCGGAAAAAAGATCGTCCTGTTCCGTCAAAACCCCAGGAAGGAAGACCGTAAGGTAGTTCTTCCACCCATGTGATCTTCGAATCGAAAGGATTGTTTCGGATGAATAAGAAAAAAGTCGGTGTATTCGGAGGCACTTTTGATCCGATCCATATGGGGCATCTGATACTTGCACAAAATGCCCTTGAGATACTGGGCCTTGATAAGGTTCTGATCATGCCGAGCGGGTGCTCATATCTGAAAGATACGGAAAAGGTATCCAAGAAAGAGCACAGGATCGAGATGACTAGACTTGCCATCGAAGATAATGACGGGTTTGAACTGTCCGTAATGGAGGCAGAGCGCGAAGGGAACAGTTATACTTACGAGACTTTTGAGATACTGTGCAGCCAAAACCCCGATATTGATTATTATTACATAATCGGGGCCGACGTATTCATGTCCATGCGTACATGGCAAAAGCCCGAAGAGATATTCAAGAGAT
>JAFRIL010000111.1 GCA_017432845.1 Lachnospiraceae bacterium
TCCTAAGTGTTTCAAATGAAACAAAAAGGACCGTCCCCACTGTTTCACTGTTCACATAAGCATCTTTTCTATTCTGTTGACGTGATCCTTCCTTGTAAAATATCGGTCGTAGTATTGTTTTGCGTTTTGGCCCATGCGGGCAAAATCACCTGCCGAGGCCATATCGTCAGCCAGTTTCGCAAACTGTGCGGCATCCTCTGCCGGCGCGCAGTATCCGCAGTCTGCCTCTTTGATCACCGTCATCGTCTCTCCGTTTGCACATCCCAGGATAGGCTTTCCGGCTGCCATATATGACTGGACCTTTCCGGGAAGCGTATAGCTTATCAGGTCGTTGTCGGAAAGAGTGACTATCATCGCATCGGCCATGTCATAAAAGCGCGGCATCTCTTCGACCGGAAGACGTCCGTAGAAATGGACCTTGTCGTTCATGTTCATATCTTCGCAAAGCCTCCTGCACTGCTCAAGCGCAAAGCCGTCACCTACGATATGAAACCTGATCCTTTCATCGGATACGAGCGCAGCAGCCTTTATGATCGTATCAACGCTCTGCATCATTCCGACGTTTCCGGCAAACACAAAATCCACTGTTGCCTCACCGGATCTTTCCGAAGAGGATATACCGGAAAACAGCTCATCCGCAAACTGCGGGATATGAACAAACTCTTTATCCTTAATAAAAAGCTCATCGCAAAAGTATTTTTCGAACATCCGCGATGATAATCCTATAATGTCGGCGCCCTTATAAATCCTGACGCTGACAAACTTCATGAACCTATAGAACAGGCTTTCCTTCCTGATCCCAAGGCTCGCAAGGCTTGCCGGCCACAGGTCAAGACAGTAAAGTGCGATACGCCGCGTTCCTGAAAACCACTTTGCGACATATGCGGGAATAGCCATAAGAACAGGGGATAGCTGATAAACAAAGATGACATCGAAGTCCTTCTTCATGAACAGGGCTTTTATCATACCGTGCCATACAAATGAAATGTAATTCTTTGCAAGGCCCGCCTTTCCCGGAGTTCTCGGGCATTCCCTGACACGGATGATATGGACACCGTTAACGATCTCATCGGAATGCGCACCGTTTTTGTATTCCTCGGGTATGACACCCATGGGATAATTGGGCGTGCCCGTCAGTACGGTAACTTCATGACCGCGCGCGGCAAGCTCTTCGCACACCTCATGAATGCGAAACGGCTCGGGATGGTAATACTGACAGACTGTTAATATCTTCATCGATCTTATGCCCTACCAACGGATCTTAAATAATCGCGGACTTCATCACCAATGGCGCTTCTGAATGTCCTCGGAGCATATCCGAAATCCCTCGTTGCCTCTTCATGCGGATAGACCCTCGGTTCGCAAAGACGCTGAACTTTTTCGCGAAGATCGATCTTACCGATACTGATAAGAAAAACGAACCATGCGCCCATATATGCAACAGGAAACGGGACGCTTACGAAACGCATCCTCTTTGACAGATAGGCACCCATCTCGATAAGCATGTCTCGAAGCGTGATCTCCTCACCCCCGGACAGGATATAATCGTGCCCTCCCGTGATTTTCTCGTTTACGAGCACATCGTAATATGCCTTGCCAAGATCCTTGAAGTGTACAGGCTGAAGCTCATACTCGGCGTTATTAACAACCGGCATAATTGGAAATCTGTCTACCATCCTGATAAACGACGAAACATTCCTGTCATTTATCGTACCGTAGATCATCGTGGGACGAAGGATGGTAAGGATTATGTTCTTGCCCTTGCACATCATGTACACGAAGTCATCAATATTTCTGTATTCCTCGCCTGCTGCCTTGTATTTTGAATATATACCCGTTGTATGTACCGTGATCAGCCTTCTGACAAAGTTTTTACCCGCTGCATTTACGATCTCGCGGGACCAGTGAATTCCCGCAATGTGAACGATCGTGTCAACGGCGAAAAAAGCCTCGGTCAGAAAACGTTCATCCTCCAGGTCACCGTACATCCTTTCCACATCAAAACAGGAAAGGATCTCCATATCCCTTTCCCTCTCATTATGAAGGAGCAGACGTATCCCTCCCGGGAACATCGACCTGATCCTGTCCTGATTCTGCTCAAGGTAATATGCGAATGCCTGCCCTGATTTTCCGGTTATACCGGTGATTGCAAGGATCTCGTCCATAAATCACTCCTGTTTATCCGTGGGACCACCCTCGGAAACTCCCTCGGCAGTTGCTACCGCAAAAAACGTTCCGAAGAAGCACTTCAGATCGAACGCGAAGCTGAGATTTTGCACATACTCCCCGTCATATCTGGCCTTAACATCAATCGGCAGCTCATCCCGTCCGTTGATCTGCGCCCATCCCGTAAGCCCCGGTCTTACATCATTTGCCCCGTACTTGTCACGCTCCTCTATAAGATCGTACTGGTTCCACAGTGCGGGGCGAGGGCCGACAAAGCTCATCTGCCCGGCAAATATATTGAACAGCTGAGGTATCTCATCTATCGAGTACTTCCTGATCGCCTCCTGGAAGGGTGACAGAAGGGATGCGGCATTTTTCAGCTCATGTGTCGGTGTGTCCTTCGGCGCACTTACCGGCATCGAGCGGAACTTTATTATCATAAAATGAGACTTCCCGATCCCCACTCTTTTCTGTTTGAAAAAAACGGGACCCGGAGAATCGATCTTGATAAGTATTGCAACAACAAGCATCGGTATCGCTGCTATTATGATCCCTATCCCGGACAGGATAATATCGATCAGTCTCTTGATGATCTTATTGTACATGGTTATCTCTTCTTTTTATCCTTCTTGAGCATGTCGGCAATATATGCTCCCGTGTATGATCTCTTGTTCTTTGCAACTTCTTCGGGAGTGCCGGATGCTATGACCTTTCCGCCTCCGTCTCCGCCTTCGGGCCCGAGATCGATTATATAATCGGCTGTCTTAATGACATCAAGATTATGTTCGATGACAACTACCGTGTTTCCTCCCTCAGTCAGCCTCTGCAATATCTCCACAAGCTTATGGACATCAGCAAAGTGAAGGCCGGTTGTCGGCTCATCCAGTATGTATATTGTTCGACCCGTGCTCCTTCTTGAGAGCTCGGTCGCAAGCTTGATGCGCTGTGCCTCGCCTCCGGAGAGCGTTGTGGACGGCTGTCCGAGCTTGATGTACCCAAGCCCAACTTCATTAAGAGTCTCGATCTTCCTCCTGATCGAAGGAATGCTTGAAAAGAACGGAAGCGCCTCCTCGACAGTCATGTCAAGAACATCATATATGCTCTTGCCCTTGTACTTTACGTCGAGAGTTTCCCTGTTATATCTCTTTCCCTTGCACACCTCGCACGGCACATAAACATCCGGCAGAAAATGCATCTCGATCTTTATTATACCATCTCCGCTGCAGGCTTCACATCTTCCGCCCTTAACGTTAAACGAAAATCGTCCCTTGGCATATCCTCGTTCCTTCGCATCTTTTGTCGATGCGAAAAGATCCCTGATCAGATCAAACGCCCCCGTATATGTCGCAGGGTTTGATCTCGGTGTACGCCCGATCGGCGACTGGTCGATGGCGATTATCTTATCCAGTTCTTTGATGCCTTCGATCTTATCATGTTTTCCCGGGATGGTCCTGGCGCGGTTAAGATCATGTGCCAGACGCTTGTACAGTATCTCGTTTATCAGCGAGCTCTTTCCCGAGCCCGACACCCCGGTAACGCACGTGAACACACCGAGGGGGATGTCAACGCTTATGTTCTTAAGGTTATTCTCGCATGCCCCTTTTATCTTAAGGAACTTCTCCGGTTTGCGTCTTTTTGCAGGAACCGGTATGAACAGTTTGCCGCTCAGGTACTGTCCCGTCACGGATTCTTTGCATTTCATTATATCTTCGGCGGTCCCTTCGGCAACAACAACGCCGCCCTCACTTCCCGCTCCGGGACCGATATCAACGATGTGATCCGCAGCCAGCATCGTTTCCTCGTCATGCTCGACAACGATAAGGCTGTTACCCAGATCCCTGAGGTTTGCAAGTGCCCCGAGAAGCTTTCCGTTATCACGCTGATGAAGCCCTATGCTCGGCTCGTCAAGAATATATGCGACTCCTACAAGGCCGGATCCTATCTGTGTTGCGAGCCTGATCCTCTGAGCCTCACCTCCGGACAGCGAACCCGTGGCACGCGACAGTGTCAGATAATCAAGTCCGACCTCAACAAGGAACCGAAGTCTTGCCTTTATCTCCTTTAATATCCTGGCGCCGATCAGCTCCTGCTGCCTTGTAAGCTTCAACCCTTCTATGAAATCTCTGAGCTTTACTATGGACATATCCGTCATCTCATGGATGTTAAGACCGCCGACCGTGACCGCAAGCGCTCCGGGTTTTAAGCGCATACCGTTGCAGGTCTCACACGGAGTGAACCTCATGAATGTCTCATATTCGGCCTTGGAGCTTTCCGATGCGGTCTCGCGGTAACGTCTTTCGACATTTCTGATAAGGCCTTCAAACGGAACGTCATAAACTCCTTCTCCGCGCATGCCTTTATACGAAACCTTCAGTATCTCTCCGCCCGTCCCGTCAATGATCAGGTCATGTATCTTTTTCGGATACTTCTCAAAAGGAGTCTCCAGACTGAACTTGTATTTTTTGCGCATCGCATCAAGCGTTGCGTATGTAAAGCTGCTTGTATCGTTGCATGACTGCCACCCGGGTACAACAATGGCACCCTCCATGATGGACAGCGACTTGTCGGGAATGATCAGGTCCTCATCAAACCTCATCTTGTATCCGAGTCCCGCACACTCGGGACATGCTCCGAAGGGATTGTTGAATGAAAAGCTCCTCGGTTCGATCTCATCAATGCTTATGTTACAGTCAGGGCATGAGAAACTCTGCGAGAACGTCATCATCTCATCCCCTACAACATCCACATACACAAGACCCTCTGACAGCTGCATGACCGTCTCGAGCGAATCCGTAAGCCTCTTGTTTATCCCGTCTTTTACAACAAGTCTGTCGACGATTATCTCTATGTTATGTTTGATATTCTTATCGAGCCTGATCTCTTCCGACAGCTCATACATGTTGCCGTCGATCCGGACCCTTACAAAACCGCTCTTTTGCGCTCTTTCAAACACCTTTGCATGCTCGCCCTTGCGGCCTCTTACTACCGGTGCAAGAAGCTGGATCTTTGTCCCTTCGGGAAGCATCATGATAGCATCCACTATCTGGTCAACGGACTGTCTCTTTATCTCCTTGCCGCAGTTCGGACAGTGAGGCACACCGATCCTTGCAAACAGCAGACGAAAATAATCGTAGATTTCCGTAACCGTTCCGACCGTAGACCTGGGGTTTCTGTTCGTGGACTTCTGGTCTATCGAGATCGCCGGCGGAAGACCTTCAATCGAATCCACCTCGGGTTTTTCCATCTGTCCGAGAAACTGCCTTGCATATGAGGACAGTGATTCCATATAACGTCTCTGCCCTTCCGCATATATCGTATCAAATGCAAGGGATGATTTTCCCGAACCGGAAAGACCTGTAAGTACCACCAGTTCGTTACGCGGTATGTCAACGTCAAGGTTTTTCAGATTGTGTTCCCTGGCGCCTCTTATCTTTATCACGGGATCTTTAGCTTCACTCATCGTATAACACCTCAAATGTTTCCAGAAGGAAAGGCCTGCCGTCCGCAGGACTTACGGCAAACAGCTGTATCTGCGACTGGGTCATGAATCTCCTCTGGATAAAGACCGAGAACCTGTCGCAGCCTTCTTCTTCCATCTGTCTGTACAGTTTCAGATATTCGGTCTCCATACACTCGTCATCCGTTTTGGCATAAACATCAACTGTTCCCATGTCTTCAGGCTTATGCAGCACGGCATCGATCGTAAATATGGCAGTCATATCCTCAGGATCAAGATATATTTTATTTCCTTCCACCCTGCCGCCCTTTACTGAAGTTATATCATATGTGACTCCGGGATTCTCCATAAAATCATACTCCCCGGTATACGGCGGCTCATAACGCGCTTCGCTAAAATCAGACGTCTGTGGCATCTCGCTTGAGATCGACCTCTCGGCCGTTTCAAATATGACCATGTCCGGGAATGTCAGATTAACAAAATACTGGACGTAGTCATAGTTCTGTCTGTGAACGAAATACACCTCTTTGAACCTGTTGTCATAAAACTTCTGATGTGCCTGGAAATAACTGTCCGTAAACACGAGAAGACGTCTGTCGTTTTCTACGGACGGATTGATGTGATGAGTGTAGAACGTATCCGTGGTACAGTCCAAATACGGCTTGAGCAGTTCGGTATAATCGGCACTTGCATCATCAGGAAGCTCATATAGCGGCACATCCTCATCAATGGAGAACTTTGCGTTATCAAGCGTGTCGACATGAACGGTCTTGAGCGCATAATCATTGATATCAAGACTCTTGACATCATCAAACCATTCTCTTATCTTTGCATCGATAAGACTGTGTCCGATGAACGCACCCCTGTCATTCCAGTGAGTGACATCATACATCCTGTTGTATAAAAGCTCGTCACCTTTGGCCGCGGTAAGTGCATCCTTAGGATCGATATAAGGCACATCGGTTTTTGCCATCCGCTCGTCAAGACAGTCAAGGACCGACGGCTTGGACATATCGGCATTGACAGTCTTTGGGAAATACTCCGGATAGATCGTCTTCTTGTCGGGACAGACAAAATACAAAAACCTGATATCCTTGGAGGCAAGATAATCATTGGTCTGCTCCAGGAATTTCGCCATGGAGTCTATGTACTCGCTGTCCGTGTTAAGTCTCTGGTACGCCAGGATATAATCCTTGTCCTTGTAATAAATATGGCCGTCCTCACCCCACATGAACAGGGGATTTACCATGGAATGAAACAGCGCATTGTTTGCCTCGGTATATACGGCGATCGAGCTCTCACGGAATCCTATCCTGTCATTAACGTAGTCGTAAACTCCCTTTACGAATTCCTCCGTCATTGAAAACCCGGGCCACTCCTCAAGCATCTTGTTCTCATACTCGGATGTCTGGTTCTTCTTAAGGTTTATGAAAAGCGCAGGAAGAATAAGAAGGATCAAAAACGCTGCGATAAAGGCGATCTGCGGTATTTGGTTTTTATCGATCTTTTTTATGTTCATTACGCACCTAGAACTGGAAATATATAAACGGTGAATAAGTGGTATTCACGACGAAGACGAAACATATAACAAACAGGATAAGAAGGACGACATGCCTTGATATCCTCGGCAGCCTTCTGTCGCTTTGTGCAAACATCGCGATATAAGAACCGGCCTTCTGCGGAAGTATGGTTGCCCACGGAACGCATGCGATCATTGCAATGATCAGGAAGAATACCATCCTAGCATCCAGGAAGAACCATACGGAATATGCATTAAAGCTCTTTGCCTGCTGCCCGAACATGGCGCTTATATATGAAACAGCCTCGGCAGGATCCTCGATCTTAAACAGCACCCATCCAAGGGTTACGGCAACTATCGTATACAGCCATCCAAGAGCAGACCTTACATATGACGGCACTGCCACAGGAATGTTCCTTCCCTTTAAGGCACGCTCTATAAGCATGAACAGTCCATGCCACAATCCCCACACGATAAACCCGAGTGCGGCGCCATGCCACAGACCCGTTGCAAGAAATACTATCAGGAGATTAAAGTAAACATTTCCGCGGCGGTTGCCTCCGAGAGGAATATACAGATAATCTCGGAACCAGTTGGAAAGTGAGATATGCCATCTTCTCCAGAACTCGGTAACGGATCTGGAGATATACGGGTAATTGAAATTCTCACGGAAAGTAAATCCGAAAAGCTTTCCTAGACCTATCGCCATGTCGGTGTATCCGGAAAAATCAAAATATATCTGAAGCGTGTACATAACGGCTCCTAGCCACGCAACCGAAGCAGACATATTTACGGCATCTATAGCAAAAATCCTGTCACACACTTCACCGATCGTGTTTGCCAGTATCGCCTTCTTTGCAAGTCCTATGATGAACCTCTCGATACCTTTTGAAAAAGAATCAGGCGTGATGACCGGAGAGTCAAGAGCATCTCTTACATCGGCAAATCTTATGATAGGACCCTGAAGGAGCTGCGGGAACATGCAAACAAAAAGTGCGAATTTTAAAAGGTCTTTTGTAAAGACCGATCTGACCGTCCCATCCGGAAGGAGAGCACCTTCTGCGCGATATACATCTATGATGTATGACATGCACTGGAATGTGTAAAACGAAATGCCAAGCGGCAGGATTATCTCGGGAATGCTTGTATTCTTATGTGTCAGGGAATCAAGCGCATCTATTATCATCCCGGTATATTTAAAATATATCAGGGATCCGACATTTAAGATGACCGCGATGGCAAGAACTGCTTTTTGCGCCGGCTTATGAAATGTGGACTGACCTCTGTCATCGGCCGGATGGCTTTTATCGGAAAGATGTGCGATGACTATCCCGAATAGATAGTTTATCACTATGGATGAGATCAGATAGATAAGGTGCCTCGGCCCGCCGCATGTATAAAAAGCAAGGCTCGCAACCAGAAGCCAGAAGTTGCGTGCCTTTCTTGGCAGAATAAAATATACCAGCAGCACTGCCGGCAGGAAAAAACAAAGAAA
>JAFRIL010000112.1 GCA_017432845.1 Lachnospiraceae bacterium
GGTAAAAATAAGTCTTCATCATCCCATTGTAGATCTTCCGGTTCTTATCGGCTTTGCGCCCCATGTGATCTTCCACTTTGTCATAGCCTGTTATCACGTATGCCGACCATGAATCAAGCGCCTTATAGCGCTCGGCCAGCTGATCGTAAAGGGCCCCGATCTCATCCTTGTCACCGATCCTCTCGCCGTACGGCGGATTCGTGATTATGAATCCATACTTCTTCGGATGCGAAAGATCGCAGACCGCACGGCGCTGGAAGTGGATCATATCTGCAACATTTGCTGCAACGGCGTTTTCCCTTGCAGCTTTTATCATGTCATCATCAATGTCATAGCCCTGAATGTCGGGCTTTACCGACAGATCCATCGCCGAGCGCGCTTCATTTACGGCATCTTCCCAGGTCTTTTTTGCCGCCAGGTGTTTCCAGGTCATCGCAGTAAAGTCCCTGTTCATCCCGGGGGCGATATTTGCCGCGATCATAGCCGCCTCAATCGGTATCGTCCCGCTTCCGCAAAACGGGTCAACGAGTATCCTGTCGTATTTCCAGGGTGTCAGCATGATAAGGCCCGCAGCCAGATTTTCCGCAAGCGGCGCATGACTTACCAGTTTTCTGTATCCACGCTTATGGAGGGATGTGCCCGTTGTATCAAGCCCTACAAGCACTCTGTCCTTATTGATGAACACGCGCAGCGGAAAACTGTCCCCATCCTCGGAAAACCAGTCCGTTTTATACTTTTTCTTCATCCGCTCGACCATGGCCTTCTTAACTATGGACTGAATGTCAGATGGAGAAAACAGCTTGGATTTGACGCTTGCGGCCTTTGCCACCCAGAACTTTCCGTCCTCCGGTATATACTCGGGCCAGTCGATCCTGCCGATCCCCTCAAACAGTTCCTCAAACGTCTGTGCGCGAAAATCACCCGCTATCAGCAATACTCGCTCAGCCGTCCGCAGGAACACGTTAGACCTTGCGATCGCATCTGCGCCTCCGGCGAAAATCACACGCCCGTCCATAACCTCGACGATCTCATATCCGAGCCGGACGATCTCTTTTTTTAGAACAGCCTCCATCCCAAAATGACACGGGGCCATTAATCTGTACTTTTTCATCACCGGAACATTGTATCACAATCTCACTTGTCAAAAAAGATTTCGGGTCAGATTTTATGGCGTGTTTTCACCACATATTGTGCTCCTTGTTTTGATCATGATCTAGGGGTTGTGGAATAGTCACATAGTCATTGCATCATTCCCCGAAACCCCTGTCGTTACTGCATCCGCAAGATGTTGTGTCGCCAAAAATTTTTGATACTATTTTCCAAAAACGGTTGTTTTTTTTAGGTATTCAATATATAATTACTTTCGTAAGCGAGAATCTCCCCTTCAATAGATTCTCATTTACGACCCCTTATTAATTATTTATACTCCCCTCATCGTAGCCCGTTGGTTCCCCCTTCGGGCTACAGTACTGTCTGTACGTATTGCTTCGCAATCCGCACAGACAGTATGTATATGTGTCGCGAAAAGGAGATCATAATCATGGACGCAAAACAGCTCGCACTTAAAAAACACGAAGAATGGCAGGGAAAACTCGAAGTGGTCCCGCGCTGCGAAGTAAACTCAATGGAAGATCTTTCCGTTGCCTATACTCCCGGCGTTGCACAGCCTTGTCTGGCCATTAAGGATAATACAGATCTTTCATATAAATATACGAGAAGAGCCAATCTGGTCGCAGTTATCACCGACGGATCCGCTGTACTGGGACTCGGTAATATCGGACCCGAGGCAGGAATGCCCGTTATGGAAGGAAAATGCGTGCTGTTCAAAAGATTCGGTAATGTGGATGCCTTTCCTTTATGTATCAAGTCCAATGATGTGGATACGATAGTCGAGACTGTTGCACTCCTTGAAGGATCATTCGGCGGCGTTAATCTTGAAGACATTTCCGCACCCAGATGCTTTGAGATCGAGAAGAAACTGAAGGAGCGCTGCAGTATCCCGATCTTCCACGATGACCAGCACGGAACTGCTGTCGTTGTTCTTGCGGGCATGATCAATGCCCTGAAAGTTGTTGGCAAGAAGCTTGAAGACATCGAAGTCGTTGTGAGCGGAGCCGGTGCGGCAGGAGTCGCTATCACAAAACTGCTCATGCAGTCAGGTCTTAAGAATGTGATACTCTGTGACAGAACTGGTGCTATATATGAAGGGCGCGACAATCTAAACCCCGTTAAAGAGGAAATGGCAAAAGTATCCAACCGACTTATGAAGAAAGGTGCTCTTGGCGATGTTATAGAGGGTGCCGATGTGTTTATTGGCGTATCTGGACCCGGAGTCCTTACTAAAGAGATGGTGAAAAAAATGGCAAAAGATCCCGTAGTCTTTGCCATGTCCAATCCCGTGCCCGAAATCTCCGTCGCAGATGCAAAGGAAGCCGGTGTAGCCGTAATGGCAACCGGGCGCAGTGATTATCCCAATCAGATCAATAATGTACTTGCATTTCCGGGAATCTTCCGTGGAGCGCTCGATGTGAACGCATCGGATATTAATGAAGAAATGAAGATCGCAGCTGCTCATGCCATAGCCGGCATAGTTACGGATGCCGACAGGAGCGCCGATTATATTATCCCTGACAGCTTCAACCCTAAGGTAACTAAGGCTGTTGCCGAGGCGGTAGCCGAAGCCGCCAGAAAAACAGGCGTTACACGATCTTTTTAACCGATCCGCCTTCTATGATCCTTCCTGGAACAAGGATCTTCTCTATAAGTGTGCTCTTCCGGTCACGGATGAGCCTGATCAGTGATTTTGCGGCTATCCGCCCTATCTCCTCACTGTTCTGTTCATATGTCGTCAGCTTCGGATGTATGATCTGAGACACGTACAGTCCGTCATATCCGACGACCGAAATATCATCGGGAACCGTCAGTCCCGCCGCCTCTATCGCATTAAGGCCTCCGATCGCGGAATAGTCATCCGGATAGAGAATGCAGGTGGGACGTTTTTTCATTGCAAGCAACTGCTCGGTAAACCGGGCAGCCAGCTTCGGATTACGGTACGCGGACGCGAACGTGTAACTGTCGTCAGCCTCTACCCCAAGAGATCTTAAAGTATTATAGTAGCTGGCAACACGGTTTCTTGTAACCGCCGTATCATCTCCGTATATATATGCAATCCGCTCATGCCCGAGAGAATGAACATACTCAACAAGCGAGCGCATTCCGCCGATATTATCCGATACTACGGATATCCTGTTGTCAAAAACATGGTCTATGGTAACGACCGGCAGATCGCTGTTCACAAGATCAAGCACATCCCTGTCGTCAAAATCAACGCACGCGATAACGACGCCGTCCACTCCCCTGTACATGGAATGTTCAAGGTAAGTCATCTTCTGGCTGGTGGCATTTATAAAAGTGATATCGTACCCGCTGACCTCGGACACTCTCTTGAAGCTGTCCAGAACCCTGGCAAAATAATCATGGGTAAGTCCGCTTCGTCCTTCATCGACAAAAAGAACGCCGATGTTAGCCGTACGCTTTGTCTTGAGCGCACGCGCAGACGAGTTCGGATAATATCCGAGCTTTTCGGCCACTTCCCTTATATGCTTCTTGGTGTCTTCACCTATGTCGGTATGATCGTTCAGCGCTTTGCTGACAGTAGCAACGGAAACGCTGCACTTTTCCGCGATATCCTTCATAGAGATCATGGCATCATGCTCCTTAATCGTTTTCGTTATTAAGTATATATTAATTCTGTCTGTTTTTCTATCTTTTTTTTCGTTTTTTTGGTAAAAATTTCCAAATGGTTTTTGTTACATTTACCAAATATGTACATCATTTGAATTTTATTGTTGTATGTCACGCTCTTTTATCATATACTACCCATATCGGATTTTCTTTTTTTTATTATTTTACTTAAACGTTTAATTAAACGCCTTTATTATCAAGGAGACAGATTATGAAGTACGGATTTTTTGACGATGCCAACGCCGAATATGTCATCACCACCCCGAAGACCCCTCTTCCGTGGATCAATTATCTCGGGACGAATGACTTCTTTTCGCTGATATCAAATACGAGCGGCGGATATTCTTTCTATAAAGATGCAAAGCTTTTAAGGCTTACACGTTACCGCTATAACGGTGTTCCGGGTGATGTAAACGGGAAATACTTCTATATTAAGGATGGTGATACCGTCTGGAATCCCGGATGGCAGCCTACCAAGACCGAACTCGATATGTACGAGTGCCGCCACGGAATCGGATACACCAAGTTCAAGGGCGTTATGAAGGATGTCGAGGCAAATGTCCTCTCATTTGTACCCATCGATGATACATGCGAGATCAGCAGGATAACTCTTACGAACAACTCCCCCGATACCAAGAGTCTCAAACTCTTCTCATACGTGGAGTGGTGCCTCTGGAATGCCGATGATGACATGAAGAATTTCCAGAGAAACTTCTCAACCGGCGAGGTTGAGGTCGCAGGCTCTACGATATATCACAAGACCGAATACAGGGAGCGACGTAATCATTATGCGATCTACTCCGTCAACGCCGATATCGACGGTTTTGACACATCAAGAGACGCGTTCCTGGGCGCATATCACGACAACCATGACCCCGAGGTCGTATTCGAAAAAGGCCAGTGTACGAATTCGATCGCTCACGGCTGGTCACCCGTTGCAGTACATCAGATAAATGTTGATCTTACACCCGGGCAGACAAAATCATTTGTCTTTGTTCTTGGTTACTGTGAGAATCCTGTAGAGGAAAAATGGGAATCGAAGGGCGTTATCAACAAGAAGCCCGCCAAGGAGATGCTTGCAAAATACATGACAGATGCAGATGTTGACAAGGCATTTTCCAAGCTCTGCGACTACTGGAAGGGACTTCTTTCCATATACAGCGTAAAGTCTTCAAATGACAAGGTCAACCGCATGGTCAACATCTGGAACCAGTATCAGTGTATGGTAACCTTCAACATGAGCCGCTCGGCTTCATATTATGAATCCGGTATCGGAAGAGGTATGGGCTTCAGGGATTCCAACCAGGACCTTCTCGGTTTTGTTCATCTTATCCCTGAAAGGGCCAGGGAGCGTATCATCGATATCGCCTCCACACAGTTTATGGACGGAAGCGCATATCACCAGTACCAGCCTCTTACCAAAAAAGGTAATTCGGATATCGGATCCGGATTCAACGATGATCCGCTCTGGCTTATCGCAGGTACGAGTGCATACGTTCGTGAGACCGGAGATATTTCCATACTCAAAGAGAATGTTCCTTACGACAACGATATGAGTGTTGCTACTTCACTTATGGAGCACCTTAAGAGATCATTTGATTATACGGTAAACCACAAAGGCCCTCACGGACTTCCGCTCATAGGAAGAGCCGACTGGAACGACTGCCTCAACCTCAACTGCTTCTCGGAGCATCCCGGTGAATCATTCCAGACTTTCGGACCGTCCGAAGGACCCGTTGCCGAATCAGTGTTCATAGCGGGTATGTTCGTAAAATACGGAGAAGAATATGCACAGTTGTGCGAGCTTCTCAGTGATACAGCTGAAGCGCAGCGTGCCAGAAGCGAAGTAAAGAAGATGTATGACGCAGTCTTAAAAGACGGATGGGACGGTGAGTGGTTCGTAAGAGCATACGATGCACACGGTGCGAAGATCGGTTCCAAGGAGTGTGAGGAAGGTAAGATCTATATAGAATCAAACGGTTTCTGCTCACTTGCAGGTATCGGTGTCAAGGAAGGACTTGCACAAAAAGCACTCGATTCCGTCAAAGAGCATCTTGACTGCAAATACGGTGTTATGATCCTCCAGCCGGCATATACCGAATATCATGTGGAGCTGGGCGAGATAAGTTCATATCCGCCCGGATATAAGGA
>JAFRIL010000113.1 GCA_017432845.1 Lachnospiraceae bacterium
GCAAATACATTCATGACGGGACTGTTCAATGCAGGCATCGCTTGCGGAATATACTGTAATGTAAACTGGTATAACAACCTCATGAGCGATTATCTCAAACAGAACGTCGCCTTTTGGATCGCGAGATACAAGAACGATGAAAACGGGACATTAGACGAAAGCCAAAAACCCACAGGCATCAAAAACCTTTACGGATGGCAATATACCTCAAAGGGATCTCTTTCCGGGATATCCGGAAATGTTGATCTTGATATTAACCTGTTGTAAGATACGTGCAACTTGTACAGCGCCACCCGACGCGCCACCCATACAAGAAAACGGCGCAAACTGGCGATTAACAAACTGACTTTTAATCAGGTTGTCGGGGGTTCGAATCCCCCGTGTCTCAGACAAAGAAAGAGCCTTGAAATTCAGCAGTTTCAAGGCTCTTTTGTCATTTATAAATCATTTCATTTTGAATCCCGAACGGACAAATTCGGACATTTTCGGACATAAAGGTGCGCCACCCTATGCGCCACCCTTGACCCTTTTTTGATAATCTTCAATAATTTTCCCGGCATTTTTAACAATATCCATATCGACGTGAGTATAAATGTTTGCTGTGATCGATATATCAGAATGCCCCATGAGCTTCTGAGCGGTTCTGATATCGACACCGGCCCGGCAAAGATCGGTACAGTACGTATGACGGAAACAGTACGGTACAAAATCATCAGCCAGGGGATAAGGCGGTATAAGACGGTTACGATACACCTTACATCCCATATCGATATTCATGTCACGTCTTAAGTGCTCACTCATGCGATTATATGAACTCTCTGAATGCTTTCTGCCTGCACGGTTAAGAGCAACGGGAGCAGCGGGCGCGGTCCCTTTAATGGTATCATATAAGTCTTCCGGAATCGGGACATATCTGTCAGAATTTTTCGATTTCGTACCGCGCACATGAAGAACCTTTTGTTTGTGATCGATATCCGAACCGATCAGACCGGCAACCTCTTCAGGACGAAGCCCGCACTCGAGCATTATGACAAAGAAGATATACGTCGGATCCTTTTCATAAACACGATAGAAGCTCTGACGCTCTTCATCCGTAACACTCCGACGAACACCTTTTGAACATTCCGGGAGCTTGGTCTTTTTGGCCGGGTTCATCGATATCATCTGATTATCTACTGCTTTTTCAAAAATGAATGACAGTTCCTGTTTGAGTTTATTGCAATGGGAAAAACTCATCCCTTTACATTCATTCAAAATAGCCTGGCACTCAACGGCCCGAACCTGCCCGATCGGTTTACGACCGATATGCGGACTCACATATACACGGTACCGTCTTTTCATATCCTCAACGCCTGATACGTTCTGCTTATATGTATCAAAAGCCTGTTCAGCCCACACATCCACAAGAATATGTGAATCGTATGTCAAGGATCCTTCTTTGAGCGCGCGGAGCTTATCGGACTTTTTAACATACAATTCCTCTAAGGTATCCGCTCTTACCTGATACCGCTTACCCTGATATGTAAATGATGTCCTGTGTTCGTAAGTTTTCATAATTGCACCGGTACAACCTACTTAAGTATATCAATACCCAACCTGCTTGATAGCATATTCAGCCTGTTCACGCGTGAACTTATCACCGGCCTCAGAAGTCATCTGATCGAAAAGACCTTCTTTTGAGAAGGACATTAGATCAAGATAATTCTGAGCGCACTGAGCAGCTTCTTCATTCCAGTCAACGAGGCCCTTATCTTCAAGATACTTAACAGCGAATTCTGCATCAGCTACCGGGAAGTTATCGGCATATTCGGAAGAAATCTGCTCTATAAGGCCACGTCTTGAAAAAGCCATCAGATCAACATAGTTCATAGCAGTCTTAACAGCGTTCTGCTGGCTGAGAGTCATTCCGGACAGATCAAGATCACGTTCGGGCATATCCGGAAGCGAGACATCATCCATGAACTCGGGAGACTCGATATAATTATAAAGCTGATCGAAGGCATCAGAGGTCTCATCGGAAGCATACGTATCGGAGGCAGCGGGCATATCGGATGAAGCAACCTCTTCTTGAACATCATCACTACTCTTATTGACATCAATGACTCCGATCGGCGGAGCTTTCTTTTCGTCCTTCTCAGAAGATTTTGGAGACGATCCGCATCCGCAAATGATCACCGATACAACTATACATAATATGACAATTCTTTTCATGACACCCTCCTTATACAGCCTTACTTGATGACCGTAAACCTGTATCTTGCCTTTTGACACCCAAAGATGCCGCAATGACATCCTTAGCGTCATCAGACTTATTTCTGTACGCAAAAATAAGATCCTTTTCTTCCTGAGACAGGATCATGCCGGCATCAGAACTCTCACCGCTGAAATATTCCAGTGGTACACCGAAGTATTTCGCAATCTTAACCACGCGATCAAATGGCACATCTTCAGTTCTCAAAGCCTTGATGGAAGCGTTACTGAATCCGCAATCCTTTTCGAGCCGCGAAATTGCAACCTTACGAATTTCGCATAATTCCTTGATTTTACTTAGCGTTCCCATATCCACCTCAAATATTTTAGAGAAATAACTAAATTTGGGTATTGACAGTTAGGAAACACTCTATTATAATCTACTCATAGAGTTAGGGAATTAACTAAATGAGCGGAGACAAAAATAGAGAGTTTCAACAATTGGTCCGACAACTATATTGTAGGGAATAATCTAAATTATGTCAACAACACCATAGTGTATTCCCTAACTCTGAAAACACAAGGTATAGGGAAGGAGGAATCAGAGATGCTTTTAGAAAGAATCAAAGAGCTATGCGAAGAAAAGCATATGAGCATTGCAGGACTCGAAAAAGCAGCTGGAATTGCAAATGCAACCATCCGGACATGGGACAAGTCGAATCCACGAATAGATACTCTTCAGAAGGTGGCGGCCGTCCTGGAATGTTCAATCAATGATCTTATTAGCAAGGAATAGAACATGAAAATCAAGACAAAGAAGAAAACATACATATCAGCGCCGATCACAAACGGAAAGACAAAACAGACCATATGCGATCTGTTATGTAAAGCAATCCAGCAGACGGCAGCGGGCGACGATCTTGTCGCGCTCCGATACGATCCGATTACGGAGATGGTACACGCTGACTTCCGGGATCATTATGATCTCCGTCAGATCAACGTAGGAGCAGACAGCGGCTGGGCGATGATCAAGGACATCGTAAGCCACATCGATATCGGATAGGAGATTCATATGAAATCACAATGGTTCACACAGAGAAATTTCGTAGCGGGAGTCGGGGACCTATTCATTGCAGCAAGAGTTAGAGACACACGCAAGACGGTTCATTCAGGCAACCTCGAACACTACGGCAAATATCTCGAGGATAGAGACGAAGTCGAGAAGCTTGTAACGCAGCTCAACAATGGAGAGATAGTTCCGGAGGATTTATGACTACAAAAGAAATTGAAAAGAAACTTGAAGCATATACCGGCGCGGAATTCATCACTCCGAACAAGCTTGCCGGATTCATGGGACAGAAGAACGTGAGCCGTGTGAAGAAAAGATTCCTTGCAAACCTTCCGGCGATCGGAGGGACAAACTCATACTTCATTCCGGATGTGGCAAAGAATATCAGCCAGGCGGC
>JAFRIL010000114.1 GCA_017432845.1 Lachnospiraceae bacterium
ACGGTAGCTTATGAACGCGGAAGTGCCGCTATACAGGTGATGCTTTCCGGTGACGGAGCGGATGATATACAGATACAGGAGGATGAGTGATGTCACAGGTCACATTTGCAAGGATATTCGGAAACGGTGCCGTGCTGCAGCGCGGCAAAAAGATAAAAGTCTGGGGATTTGCCGAAGCGGGGACAGGGGTTAGCGTCCGGCTCGGCGATAAAGTGTGTGAGTGCCGTGCGGATGATAGCGGCAGATTTGATGCATCATTTCCTCCGATGGAAAAGGGCGGACCTTTTGTGCTTTGCGCAACGGACAAGGCGGGACAAATGGCCGCAAGCAGCGATATCATGATCGGTGATGTCCTTCTGATATCAGGACAGTCAAACATGGAATACCCCATGGAAAGCGTCAGGGAATCGTATCCGGCAGAATGGGATGCACCGGACGATCCGCTCCTTAGATCATTTAAGGTCATTGAAAACGGAGCCTTTACCGACACACTGCCGGATGTACTTACCGGTGAGTGGAAGAGCCTGTCAACGGAGTCCATAGATGCGATGTCGGCTGTCGGATACTTTACGGCAAAGCATCTTCGCAGCAAGGAAGATGTCGCGGTAGGACTTGTTGATATTTCGCTTGGCGGCGCCCCGATAGAAGCATTCATGAGCAGGCAGATGCTTGAAGGATATGATGAGGCTTTAAACGATGCAAAGCCGTTTGAAGATGATGAGTACAGAAACCGTGTTCTTTCGGATAACGAGAGATACGTAAACGAGTGGCTTTTTGATCTTGATGAGGGCGATACGGGGCTTAAGGAGCATTTCGAGGATGGCCGGGCGATACTTGAGAAGGGAAGCCCGATAGTACTTCCCGACTATTTTTCGGACACCGAGCTTGACGGATTTTGCGGAAGCGTCTGGTTTGCAAGGACATTTGAAGTGCCCGAAGAGTACGCGGCAAGGAAGGCAAAGCTGTGGTTCGGTATCATAACCGACCTCGACAGCTGCTATGTGAACGGACAGTTTATAGGAAATACCGAATTTACTTATCCTTCGCGACGGTATGAGATACCGGAAGGGCTTCTTCATGCGGGAACGAATACGGTCGTGATGAGGATAGGAGTCGAAAAAGGCTATGGCAAGGTTGCTCCGGGAAGGCTTCTTGCAGTCATATTCGGTGACGGCGTAAGGACGACCGACGGGTTTACGGAAGGTTTTGAAGGCGCCGATCACATTATCCTTCTTGGTGGTCTGTGGAAATACATCATCGGTAATAAGACCGGGGCTTCGAGGGATCAGATATTTGTCAACTGGAAACCGACAGCGCTCTTTTACGGAATGCTCGGCCCGCTTGCGGGATTTGCGATCAAGTCATTTGTGTTTTACCAGGGAGAGTCCAACTGCCGCAAATACTTTGAATATGCAGATCTGACAAGACGTTTTGTCAGCGGCCTTCGCAAACTCTGGGATGATGATTTTTACTATGTGTGCATACAGCTTCCGGAGTTCGGACCGAGGATGGAGGAGATCACATATGACAAAGGTGTGGCATGGCGCGGACTAATGAAGGCACAGGAAGAGGTTGTAAAGATACCGGGCGCGTTCCTTGTAAAGGCATTCGGCACCGGGGAACTCAACGACCTGCACCCCCAGCGCAAGGCACCTCTCGGGAAAATGATCGCCGAAATACTGTATAAACTGTAAAACATGGACATCGGGCTGTTTGCAGACGGTGTTTCGGTGTGGTATTATGTGATGCGGTATGTTAAAAGCTACAGCAGATACAGTCTTTGATGTACGGCTCTATGTTGCAGACACCTCGGGTGATGAAGCTTTTTTTGACACGTGGTATGCACGGATGCCGCAAACGCGCAGGACGCGGTGTGACAGATTCCGACAGGAGGCCGACCGGAAACGGTGCATTACAGCCTATGCGCTTCTTTCATATGCACTTAATGAACTGACCGGAAAGCGCAGCTGCACGTGGAATGTGACGGAGGGCGCGGACGGCAAACCGTATCTGACCGATATTCCCGTATTTTTTAACATATCTCATTCCGGAGAGCGTATAGCACTTGCCCTGTCACCGATGGAAGTCGGATGCGATGTGGAGTCGAAAAGTGCCAACGCGCTTTCGGTCGCCAAACGGTTTTTTTCCGAAAGTGAATATGCTTATATTCTTGCCGCACCTGATGAGAAGACGCGGAGCCGTGATTTTACAAGGCTGTGGACCATGAAGGAAAGCGTGGTAAAGTGCTGCGGCGAAGGGATCAGAAGACCATTTCGTGATTTTTCCGTTGTGGATGAAGAAGGCAGGATAAGGGATACCGTGACGCTTCCCGGTAAGAGAGATGTATATCGTATCAGGGAATTTGCGGCGGAAGATAAGTACTGCTACAGCGTTTGCAGTATATATGACAGGATAGAAAACGACATCAGGCGCATAGAATGCGATAAGATGATATGAACTTTTCCGGCAAGGAGATGATTTGATAATGAATGTAAATGATACAGAGCATTTTGAGAACCGTCCGGTTTCGATGAACGAGCAGAACAATCTTCTGCAGATCGAGGAGCACATGTACATCCTTGATGATGTACAAAAGCCCAATGTCTTCAGAAACATGTTCCCTTATTCGGAAGTGCCCAAGATCCCTTTTAACGACAGGATCGTGCCCCACAACATGCCCAAGGATATATGGATAACCGACACGACATTCCGTGACGGACAGCAGTCAAGGGCACCGTATACGACAGAGCAGATAGTTACTATCTATGATTATCTGCACAAGCTCGGCGGACCGAACGGTATGATCAAGGCGAGCGAGTTCTTCCTGTATTCGAAGAAGGACAGGGATGCGGTCGTAAAGTGTATGGAGCGCGGCTACAAGTTTCCCGAGGTAACGAGCTGGATAAGGGCGAGCAAGGAAGACTTCAAGCTCGTCAAAGAGCTTGGCATGCCCGAGACCGGAATACTGGTCAGCTGCAGCGATTACCACATATTCCTGAAACTGAAGATGACAAGACGCCAGGCGATGGATCATTACTTAAGCGTTGTCAGGGACTGCCTCGAAGAGGGTATCTCGGTAAGATGTCATCTCGAAGATATCACAAGAGCGGATATATACGGCTATGTCGTACCGTTCTGCCTGGAACTCATGAAGCTTCGCGAGGAATACAAGATCCCGATCAAGGTGCGCGCGTGCGATACGATGGGGTATGGTGTCAACTATCCCGGTGCCGTTATCCCCAGGAGCGTACAGGGTATCATATATGCATTGCATACCCATGCGGGAGTTCCGTGTGAGCTTATCGAGTGGCACGGGCACAATGATTTTTACAAGGCGGTCTCGAACTCGACGACGGCATGGCTGTACGGCTGCTGCGGTGTCAACACGTCGCTGTTCGGCATAGGAGAGCGGACCGGAAACACGCCACTTGAGGCGATGGTATTCGAGTACGCGCAGCTTCGCGGAACGCTGAACGGTATGGACACAACGGTCATCACCGAGCTTGCCGAGTACTACGAGAAGGAGATC
>JAFRIL010000115.1 GCA_017432845.1 Lachnospiraceae bacterium
AATACCGCTAAGAACTTTCATAAGTATTGATTTTCCGGCACCGTTCTCTCCCATAAGGGCATGAACTTCACCGCGCTTTACTTCAAAATCAACATTGTTAAGAGCGTGAACGCCGGGCACGCTCTGATCGATTTTTTTCATTTCAAGAATGACTTCACCCATTTTCTCCACGTCCTTTCTAGTTCCTCCTGCGTCTTGCCATTACGTCCGCATATACCGCAACGATAACTATGAGACCTGTTATTATCAGCTGATAATCCTTGGTAAATCCAAGTGCCAGGATCCCTTCCTGCAGAAGCGCAATGATGAACACACCTATTACGGTTCCGCCGATGGATGCGAGTCCGCCTGCCATTGACGTTCCACCCATAACGCATCCGGCGATCGCTTCGTTGTTGTACTGGTCACCGTATCCGGGCTGGACTGTTGTGTAAGCTCCGACAAAGTATATCGCTGCTATTCCGGCAAGAGTTCCGCATATCACATATGCGAGCATTTCCCATTTCTTGATATCAACACCGGAAAGCCTTACAGCCTCACGGTTACTTCCAAGGCTTAAGATGTACCTGCCGGCTTTTGTGTGATTGAGCACTATCGAGCAGACGATAGCTATCGCAAAAAATATCACTATCCCGACCGGGAACTTTCCGACCTTTACAAGCGATCTGAACCATCCTCCCTTTGCTGCCTGAGGCCAGCTTACGGACTGGGTCTTGGTAAAAACGCTCGCCACACCTTTGGCTATGTTCATACTGGCCATTGATACGATGAAAGGCGGAACTTTCCAGTAAGCAACAAGATATCCGTTAAACATTCCGAATATAAGTCCCACGATGACGCTTATTATCAATGACAGCAGCATCGGTACACCGTGACTGGTAAGACAGTATCCCGATACAAGCGCACAGCAGAACATTACGGGACCTATGGAAAAATCAATACCTCCGGTTGCTATGACAAAAGTAACGCCGAGAGATAAGAATCCAAGAAAATACGCGTAGTTGAGCGCACTCATGATACGCGGCATTCCCGCGAATTTGTCGACTATCAGGCTCAGCACCACATACATCAGTACCAGAACGCCTGTCAGTACGATCCTGTTGAATCCCAGCTTTTTGACTATCGGGATCTCTTTAATCTTCTTTAGGTTCAATGCTGTTCCTCCCTGCAAAACACCTTTCCTAACAGTAAAATGCATCACTTATCATATAGTTGATCTTTGTTGCATAGTTGTAATCTTCGATAAGATGTACAACACAATCCTCGGCAAGTTCCTTCGGATCCGCCTTCAGCACGCCGTCCCTGACCTTGATATACTGCTGCGGCATATACTGGCGGAGCATACCGAGAGGGATGTGTACCTTTGACATATTGTCAAAGAGCTTTGCCATCGCATTCTTCATTTCCGGCTGTGCAAAGTAGTATCTGCATCTGTCCGAAAAACTGTATTTTCTCTTTATGGCAAGCTCATCTTCAGTTCCGTGATAATGCTTCTTCCAGTTTGCCGGGTCCTTCATCATTGTCTCTTCCATGACCTCGATGAAATGTGCCTGCTCACCTTCGGCAACAAGTTTCTTTTCCATCATGGAAAGTGCGAACAGTCCTTCTCTTAAAGAGAATGTAAGCGCCGGACCGACCTTTAATATCGCGATACCATCCTCAACCATTTCCTTAAGACATTTCGGCGGCTGGTAATCCGTTGAATGGCCTTCAAGAACAACATTGTCATGCTTTTTCATGACCCTTGTAAGCTCTGCCGCATTAGTCCTGTCATAATGGAAAACATCCTCATCACCGAACTCCACTCCCGGCTGTACGACTATTCCTATGATGTTGTCAAAAGCATCGTTAAGGCCTCTTTTTTCGAACTGCTCCTTGTATACCTTAAGGGTCTTTTCCACTGCTTCGGGCTTTGTTACGCTTATGGAATCTTCCGCTTCCTGCGCACCGCCCGGGATAGGAACTTCGCTTCCGATGATATACGCAGGTCTTACTTCATCCGGGTTATTCTCCAGAAGTTCCTGATAAGCGTCCTCACAGGCTTCATAAAGGATCGCGCCACGTCTTGCGATCGTCTCATCCGAGAGCACCTCATCAGTCGGATCATCCGCAACTCTCATGCTCGTATCCAAATGGATCTTCTTGAATCCCGCAAGAACGAACAGCTTCACCAGCTCTATTGACTTGGCCATCGCCTCTGCTTCGGGCTCATCCTGCCATGTGAGCGGTCCGAGATGGTCTCCTCCGAGGATTATCCGCTCTTTCGGAAAACCGATCCCGTCGGCTATCTTATAAACAAAGTCTCTGTAATCGGCAGGCTTCATTCCCGTATACCCGCCAAACTGATTGACCTGGTTGGCTGTTGCTTCAACCAGAACATAATCATCGAATCTGACTGCCTGCTTGAGGCACGCTTCGATAACAAGATCGGAAGCTGTACAGAAGGAAGGTATTCCTGCGTAGTTCATTCCCTTCTTTCTCTTTGCAAGCATTTCTCTTAGTGCATCCATGTTCTCCTACTCCTACAAATAACTTAGCGGGCCACTCCTATCTTCATACTATCGGTCGCTCGGCCATTTGAATTCTGCTTCGCAGAAAGGGCCTCGCGGTGAAGACAGGTTCTTCCCGCTATCGCGGGCCCCTCCTATCTTCATGCGTCCGGACAATCCACGATCTTTCCGTCTTCATCCCAGAGGTCATGCCAGTCATCGGCACCGGGCCATAAGAATACCTGTCCTTTTACGAGACGGTTGTTCTTCTCAAGGGTAGCGATCGTTGCCATCTCAGCATCCGTAAGAGGCTCCGTAAGTGTTGCCTCGATATTGCTTGTGTACTCCATCTCATGTACCGAGAAGGGGATGGGTATCTGACCCCTCTGCATAGCCCACTTCAGGCAGATGATAGCCGGATGTACACCGTGTGCTTCAGCAATAGCCCTAAATTCCGGAACCTGCATATCCGCGATATCGGTAGCCACCATGTCTCGCTCGGGTCTCTGGGGTGAACCAAGAGGCATAAAGCCTATAGGCTGAATGTCATGAGCTACAAGATAATCAAACAGTTCCTGCTGCTGGAAGCACGGATGAAGTTCCATCTCGCATGCGACCGGCTTGATCTCAAACTTGTCGATCACCGCTTCCATCTTGGGTATAGTCATGTTGGATATACCTATATGACGTACAAGGCCCTTGCGTACAAGATCTTCGATCTGTCTGTATGTATCCATGAATTCCGCAACCGAGAAAGGTTTGGAATCAGGATTTCTCGAATCAACATCACATCCGGGTGCATGGTAATTCGGGAAAGGCCAGTGGATAAAGAACAGATCTATGTAATCACACTGAAGATCTGCTATGGACTTACGACATGATTTTTCAACCTCTCTGTGCATGTCGTTCCATACCTTTGTCATGATGTACAGGTCTTTACGCTCTACAACACCTTCGTCAAATGCATTCTTAAACACCTGACCTATCTGGTCTTCGTTACCGTAGCAAGCTGCACAGTCAAACATTCTGTATCCTGCACGTATGGCACCTGCCACTGCGTTTGATACCTGTTCTGCCGTAAATCTGTCGGATCCGAAAGTACCCATGCCGATGCAGGGAACCTTGACGCCGTTATTAAGTGTGATCTGCGGAACTTTTTTTGGATC
>JAFRIL010000014.1 GCA_017432845.1 Lachnospiraceae bacterium
GGTATCCATTGCTGAGACAGTAATAGGACGTGGAGACAGGGCATTTGAGATATACAAGAAGACATGCCCGGCATATACCGAGGAGATCTCAGAGATCCACAAGACTGAGCCCTACGTTTACTGTCAGATGGTTGCCGGAGCTGATGCCTACATCCCCGGCGAGGGAAAGAATTCTTGGCTTACCGGAACGGCAGCCTGGACGTTCACGAACATCTCCCAGTATATTCTCGGCGTATATCCGACACATAAGGGTCTGTCCATAGATCCGTGCGTGCCTCACGGCTTCGGTGATTTTGAGATAACACGTAAGTTCAGGGGAAGCACTTATAACATCACCGTAAAGAACCCGGATGATGTGGAAAAGGGCGTAAAGACGATGACCGTTAACGGCAAGAATGTTGACGGCTGCGTAGTTCCAATAGAAGATGGTGTTAAGGAATACAATGTCGAAGTGGTGATGGGCTAACCGATACGTTCCCGTATCAGGTCATAGAGCATATACCAGTGCTGAACGGTGTTCTCCAGGAAGAAATAGTGCCTGACATAGAACACCATCAGCACGAATGTGACCGTAAAGAACACAAGCGAGAACGGCGCCGAGTCCGGCACCATAAGAACGATACCAAGTGCTGACAGCGCAGTTATCACAGTTATGAGTAACACAACAACATGAATGAGTCTCTCATGCATCAGCCATGAGAGTCTTTTTTCGTGCAGAGCCAGGATCTTCTGAAGATCATCCCGGCCTGTTCCTGCAAGTGCATTTTTGACCGTTTCTTCATGATCGCGGCACCATTTTCTGACGTTTATCCCGTATTTGTCCTTTTTCATATCACTCATACGTAAGTGCCTCTATCGGATTCATCTTGGCTGCCTTATTCGCAGGATAATAGCCGAAGAACAGGCCGATCGCCATTGAAAATCCCACCGATTCAACAATACTCGATATTGAAGCCTGAGCTTTAGCATCCATTGCGGTTGCGGCGATCGAGCCGCCTGTAACGCCAAGGATCACACCTATGATCCCACCGATCGAACAAAGTACCATAGCTTCTACGATAAACTGAATTCTTATGGAATTGTTCGTAGCCCCCAGCGCCTTCCTGATCCCGATCTCACGCGTACGCTCGGATATGGATACAAGCATTATGTTCATAACGCCTATGCCGCCGACAAGCAGTGCAATCCCGGCTATGATCGAAATAGCCGTGGATATGGTCCCCATCATCTTGGTCAGCTCATCCAGCATGCTCTCCATACTTGATGTCGTGACCTCAAAATCCCTGTTGTGATGATAATACCTGTCAAAGAATATCTGAATCCTGCTTCGAAGTTCCTTGGAATCAACATTCTCTGCCGTTGATTTTGACACCGTAAATCCCGGATATCCGTCGATATGCGTCTGCTTCTTGACATATCCGAGCGTCGTATAAAGTGTGGTATCCCTGTCGGCATTTCCGCCAAACAGCGTTCCCGTCTCACCAAGCTTATATACACCGATGATCATAAAATCATAGAATGACTGCCCCATCGTGACCGTAATGATCTTACCTATTGCTTTGTCGTATTCTTCGGTGCCGTATAACTTCCTGGCGGCATAGTCAGATATTAGGCATACCGCCTTGCATGCCTTCTGGGCTTTGTAACTTATGGTTCTACCGGCAACCAGTTCGATCTTCTGTCCGGTGTAAAACCCTCCGTCCCCGCCTGTAACCGTTACAAGTGCACTGTTTCGTCCGAGAGAAACCCTTCCGTGTCCGAGTTCTTCCTGAAGCTGGATATTGGTTATCTCGGTAGGAAATGCCTCGCGAAAGGCCTCTATCATGTCATCCTTGATATAGTCTTTCTCCTCAGGCTGTTTCTGGCGTCTGGGGCCTTCGAATTCCAGACCCGTTTGGCTTTTAACCTTTTCCGTCTCTCTCTGGGTAACACCTACCGATATGTTGGTCGCTCCCAGTTCGGACATGGAATCCGAAAATGAATTCGTTACCGAATTACCGACGGTCCTTATGGCTATGACAGACCCGATGCCTATGATGATCCCGAGCATCGTAAGGAATGCCCTAAGTTTGTTTACCATGATGGCTGATATCGCCATCGAGATATTCTCACCCAGCAGCAACTTTGCCCCTCCCCCTTCTCTCTCCGGTTATAAGGCCGTCCTTAAGCAGCAGTATGCGCTGCGTCTCTTCCGCCAACTCATCCGAGTGCGTGATAAGAACTATGGTTTTGCCCTGTTCCTCATTAAGGCGGTGGAAAATGTCCATGATAAGGTGTCCCGTTTTGGAATCAAGTGCGCCGGTAGGCTCATCCGCCAGTATTATCGCCGGATCGTTGGCCATGGCTCTGGCTATTGCAACCCTCTGCTTCTGTCCGCCCGACAGCTCATCAGGGGTATGATCGTATTTGGATCCTATCTCAACCATTTCGAGAAGCTCCATTGCTCGCTCGCGTCTCTCACGCTTGCCTACTCCGGCATAAAGCATCGGCAGTTCAACGTTACGAAGTGAATTCATTCTAGCGATCAGGTTATAAGTCTGGAACACAAATCCTATTTTCCTGTTCCTGATGGCCGACAGGTCATCCTCACGTGCATCAAACATGTTGAAGCCGTCAAGCGTGTATCGTCCTTCGGTCGGCAGATCGAGAGCTCCTATAACATTCATAAGTGTTGATTTACCGGATCCCGAGGGGCCAACAATAGCAACAAACTCCCCTTTGCGCACCTGCAGATCGATGCCGTGAAGGACCTCGCTCTCATTGGGCTTACCAATGAAATAACGTTTTACGATATGGTTCATATCTATGATGATCCTGTTATCCATCATCCCTACATTCCCATGAACATTTCCATTTCATTGCCAAGTTCACCGGCACTGTTATTGATCAGAACCGTCATACCTTCCTTTATATCGGAAGAAATGACCTCAGTGTAAAAATCACCCTCAATTCCGACCTGGACCGGGATCTCCTTTACGTTATCCGGAAGAATATTGGTTGCGGCAGCGTCTTCCTTGCCGTCTGCTACGCCTATATCCTTTTCCTTACCGTCTGTTCCGAATACCTGGATCCCGAGCACTTCGTTCTTTTTGTCTTCATCGGGCCGGGCCGGTACGGACTTATCAACAACTCGTATATATGTGGCCCCCTCATCCTTCTGCTCGATCGCATCGTAAGGAACCGCAAGCACATCTTTGTGTGTATCCATGATGATGTTTAGCTTTGCACTCATTCCGAGCCTGAGCCTTTCATCTTTGTTCAGGATATCTATCTTAACCTCAAATGTGTTCGAAGAAGCTGTTCCGCTTGCAACCGTTGCGGTGGGAGATACAAAGGTAACAACTCCCTTGAGTTCATCGGATCCTGTGGCGTCAGTCATGATAACAACATCCTGGCCTAATTTGACGTTATTGATATCGTATTCATCTACCTGTGTTGTAACTTCGAGCACATCAACGGCCTGTATCGTCATGAGCGCTCCGGTCGTAGCCTGGTAGCCGTTTCCCTCCTCCGCATTGACAGCTGTTACAAGACCTGATATAGGCGCCGTGACAATGTAGTTATCAAGGGAATCTTCGCTCTGTTCCTTCTGACGCTCGAGACTCTTGACATTGTCATTTGCCGTAAGATTACCCTTATTCAGGTTATAATCATTCTTGGCCATGTTAAAGGAAGCATCATAGCCCGATTTGTTCAGTTTAACGTAGGCATCATCGTATGACCTTAATGCGGAGTCTACTGCATCCTGCATCTTTTCTTCATTGCTCTCGTATGTTTTGATCCTGTCATCGTAATTATCAAGGGCATCTCTGTACTTATTGACCTTGGCATTAAGCTCCGCCACCTCATTGGTAAGTTCGGCTATCTTCTCAGTATTATTAGGGTCCTCTGTCTGTGTCCTGGCCAACTTATCTTTTTTTCTGATCAGATCTTCCTGTACACCATCTATTTTATCTGCA
>JAFRIL010000116.1 GCA_017432845.1 Lachnospiraceae bacterium
CCGGTAAGCACAACAACTGGTCGCTTACAACAAACACCGGTGAGAATCTTCTTAATCCCGGTAAGACCCCCGGTGAGAATACGCAGTTCCTGCTGTTCTTATCGGCAGTGATCCAGGCGGTAGACGATTATGCGGATCTTTTAAGGCTCTCCGTAGCAAGTGCAGGTAACGATCACAGGCTTGGTGCGAATGAGGCACCTCCGGCGATCATATCGATGTTTTTGGGCGATGAGCTCAATGCAGTGATAGATGCGATAGAAAAGGATGAGTATTTCAGCAATGCCGAGAAGGTGACGATAGAGACCGGTGCAAAGGTCCTGCCTCATTTTGCAAAGGATACAACGGACAGAAACCGTACATCGCCGTTCGCATTTACCGGTAACAAGTTCGAGTTCAGATCGCTTGGATCGTCACTGTCGATAGCGGGACCGAACATCATGCTCAACACGGCTGTCGCGGAGTCACTCAGCCAGTTTTACGAGAAGCTCAAGGATACTCCAAAGGAGAAGATGGATGAAGCGGTACATGCTCTTGTAAGGGACACGATAATAAAGCATAAGAGGGTAATATTCAACGGCAACGGCTATACAGAGGAGTGGGTAAAAGAAGCCGAGAAGCGCGGACTGTTCAATCTAAAGTCAACACCCGATGCAATGCCGGCTCTTATCGCAGAGAAGAACAAGAAGATGTTCATGAAGCATCATATCTATTCCGAGACCGAGCTTGAGTCAAGGTACGAGATAAGGATCGAGAATTACACCAAGACGATCCATATCGAAGCACTTACATTAAAGGATATGATCCAAAAGCAGTTTGCACCTTCACTTATGGATTACATCGATGATCTTACATCATCGGTACTTGCAAGGAAGGAGCTGGGCATCGAAAAGGCCCTTTCATCACAGAAAGACCTTATCGAAAAACTGTCGGGTCTGTATGAGGAAGTGATCGAGGCAACCGATAAGCTTTCAGCAGATACTGACAAGGCAGAGGCAATGGATGTAAGTATCGATCAGGCCAAGTTCTATCATGATGTCATAGTTGAGGATATGGCCAGGATCAGAGAGGCAGCCGACCAGGCTGAGCCGCTCATACCGGAAGGATATCTTCCGTATCCGACGTACGAACAGATATTATTCTACGTTTAGTAAGACGCTCGCCCATTTAAGTCGACTTCGTCGACAGAGGGCTCGCGGTGTAGGCAGGGTCTTCCCACTGAGTGGGCCCCTCCTACCAACATTCAGAGCAAAGGCGCTCTTCCCGTGGGGAGAGTGCCTTTTCTATTATCAATGAGGAGATGAGATTATGACAAAAGAAATTCTGGAAGCGATTAACAGTGAAGTATACGGCGTCTGGTTCCTTATAGGCGCAGCATTGGTGTTCTGGATGCAGGCCGGATTTGCGATGTGTGAAGCCGGATTTACCAGGGCCAAGAACTCGGGAAACATATTGATGAAGAACCTGATGGACTTCTGTATCGGAACGGTCATGTGGTTCATATGTGGTGCATCCCTCATGCTGGGCGAGAATATGCTCGGCGGATTTGCCGGAAAGTTTTCGTTTGATGTGCTGACAAATTACCGCAATTTCGATTATTCGGGATTCGTGTTCAACCTTGTATTCTGTGCGACAACGGCAACGATCGTATCGGGATCGATGGCTGAGAGGACAAAGTTTTCCTCATACTGCATATACTCGGCAGTTATCTCCGCCATTATCTATCCGATAGAAGCGCACTGGACATGGGGCGGCGGATTCCTGGCACAGTGGGGATTCCACGATTACGCAGGTTCAAACTGTATCCATATGGTAGGCGGTATTTGTGCACTTATCGGTGCATGGATGCTCGGTCCCCGTATCGGAAAGTTCGTTAAAGATAAAGAAGGAAAAGTTGTAAAAGTAAACGCATTCCCCGGCCACAACCTTGTAATAGCAGCACTTGGTGTATTCATTCTCTGGCTCGGCTGGTACGGATTCAACGGTGCGGCAGCAACAGATGTTCCGACACTCGGTTCGATATTTCTTACAACTACCGTTGCTCCTGCAGTAGCTACAGTTGTATGTATGATCTTCACCTGGATCAAATACGGCAAGCCCGATGTTTCGATGTGTCTGAACGCATCTCTTGCAGGACTGGTTGCGATCACGGCACCGTGCGATGTAACGGATTGTACGGGTTCGGCGATAATCGGTGCTGTTGCGGGTCTTCTTGTATGCTTCGGCGTATGGTTCTGCGATAACGTCATCCATGTGGATGATCCGGTAGGTGCAGTAGCAGTTCATATGATAAACGGTATCTGGGGAACACTTGCAGTCGGTCTTTTTGCAACGGATACAGCTCCCGGATTTGAACTTGCAGGTATAACGAAGGGTCTGTTCTATGGCGGAGGATTTTCGCAGCTTGTTAAACAGCTCGGCGGAATGGCCGTTACGATCGGATGGACGGTAGTTACCATTATCATTACCTACACCCTTATCAAGAAGTTCAACGGACTTCGGGTTTCCGAGGAAGAAGAGATCACAGGTCTTGATTCGTGTGAGCATGGACTTACAAGTGCATATGCGGGATTTGCGATCATGGATATCGCAAACACAATGACAATGGATGTTAACGATAACACAAGCCTTGGCTCGGATGAATATGAGAGCGCAAGCAAGGCAGAGAAGGATGCTGCGGTCAAGGTCGTAAATGCATTCCCGGATACGGGAATCAGCAAGGTCGTCATCATAGCAAGGCTGTCAAGATACGATGCGCTTCGTAAGGCTATGAACGATCTGGGCGTTACCGGTATGACAGTCACCCAGGTTATGGGTTGCGGCATACAGAAGGGCGCCGGCGAGAGATACCGTGGAGTTGAAGTGGATGCGACACTTCTGCCGAAGGTCAAAGTCGAGGTCGTCGTATCAAAGATCCCGGTTCAGGCAGTTATAGATGCGGCCAAGAAGACGCTTTATACGGGCCATATCGGAGACGGCAAGATATTCGTATATCCTGTTGAGAAGGTCGTTAAGATCAGGACCGGAGAGGAAGATTTTGATGCCCTGCAGGATGTAGAGTGATCATATTATAAGGGAGGAAAGAGTAACATGTGCTCAATAATGGGATATTTGGGCAACACACTTACCAAGGAGGATTTAAAGCCATATCTTGACAGAACGGCCTCACGAGGGCCGGACATGCAGAGATTTGCAACATGCGACGGTGCCGTACTGGGATTTTCCAGACTGTCGATCATGGGACTTAGTGAAGAAGGGATGCAGCCTTTTTCATACGGCGGGAACATGATCGTATGTAACGGCGAGATCTACGGATTCCGTAAGATCAAGGAGGAACTGATATCAAAAGGGTACACCTTCAAAAGTGACAGTGACTGCGAGATCCTGTTGCCGATGTACGAACTGTACGGCACCGAAATGTTTAAAATGCTCGATGCGGAGTATGCGCTTGTGATCTATGATGCGGCTACAAAACAGCTTATAGCCGCAAGAGACCCGATCGGGATAAGACCTTTGTTTTACGGTTATACCGAAAATGCGCAGATCGTATTCGCAAGCGAAGCCAAAAACCTTGTCGGACTGACCGGAAGGATATATCCGTTCCCGCCCGGTTACTACTATGCAGACGGTGAGTTTGTGCAGTACTGTGATCCTGCAAAGGTAACAAAAGTAGTCACAGATGATATCGACACCGTATGTAAAAACATACACGACAAGCTTGTTGAGGGTATCAGAAAGAGACTGGATGCGGATGCACCGATAGGATTTCTTCTGTCGGGAGGTCTTGATTCATCACTCGTGTGTGCCGTATCTTCGCGGATACTGAAAAAGCCCATAAGGACATTTGCGATAGGAATGAGCACCGATGCCATAGACCTCAAGTATGCAAAGGAGGTCGCAGATTATATCGGTGCCGACCATACGGAAGTCATCATCACAAAAGAGGATGTCATAGCAGCGCTTCCCGAAGTGATCCATCTTCTCGGCACATATGACATCACGACTATCAGAGCATCCATCGGGATGTACCTTTGCTGTAAGGCCATCCATGAGCAGACAGATGTAAGGGTCATTCTCACCGGTGAGATATCCGATGAGATGTTCGGATACAAATACACCGATTTTGCCCCGTCGGCAAAGGCATTTCAGGACGAGGCCAAAAAGCGCATAAGAGAGCTTTATATGTACGATGTGCTTCGTGCGGACAGGTGTATTTCGGTAAACAGTCTCGAAGCAAGAGTACCTTTCGGGGATCTTGACCTTGTTCGTTACGTGATGAGCATAGATCCCGAAATGAAGCTTAACAGATATAACAAAGGAAAGTATCTGTTAAGGCGGGCTTTTACCGGGAATTATCTTCCCGAGGACATACTCATGCGTGAGAAGGCAGCATTTTCGGATGCGGTCGGCCACTCAATGGTAGATCATCTGAAGGAATATGCCGAGGGGCAGTACACGGATGAAGAATACAAGGTGGGCATAGCCAAATACAGACATGCAAGACCATTCACCAAGGAATCGCTCCTGTACCGGGATATATTCGAAAAGTTCTATCCCGGACAGTCTGAGATGATAGCGGATTTCTGGATGCCGAACAAAGAGTGGGAAGGATGTGATGTCGCCGATCCGTCGGCGAGAGTTCTTTCCAACTACGGCGACAGCGGTGTGTAAAAGAGTGTGGAGGTGCGTATGGTCAAGTATGTATTTGTTACGGGCGGCGTCGTATCGGGACTCGGAAAGGGCATAACCGCTGCCTCGCTCGGCAGGCTTCTTAAGGCAAGAGGTTACCGGGTCACGATGCAGAAGTTTGATCCGTATATCAACGTGGATCCGGGGACGATGAACCCGATCCAGCACGGCGAAGTCTTTGTTACCGATGACGGTACGGAGACGGACCTTGATCTCGGACATTACGAAAGATTCATCAACGAATCTCTTGACAAGAATTCGAATGTCACGACCGGAAAGATCTATCAGACAGTTTTAAACAGGGAACGTCACGGTGATTACGGCGGAGGCACCGTTCAGGTGATCCCGCATATCACCAATGAGATCAAGGCCAGATTTCATAAAGAGAAGCCGTCGGATGATGTTACGATCTCGATAATAGAGATCGGAGGAACCGTCGGCGATATAGAGAGTCAGCCTTTTTTAGAGGCCATAAGGCAATTTCAGGTTGATATCGGAAGAAACAATTCCGTTATCATACATGTTACTCTTATCCCATATTTGAAGGCTTCGGGCGAGCTCAAGACCAAGCCTACCCAGATGAGCGTCAAAACACTGCAGAGTATGGGACTGTGGCCGGATGTTATCGTATGCAGATCGGACCTTCCGATCGATGAGAGCATGCGAAGGAAGATCGCTCTGTTCTGCAATGTCAGGTCGGAGAATGTTCTTCAGAATCTGGATGCACCGTCACTGTACGAAGTTCCGTTGATGCTCGAGGAGGAGCATCTTGCCCAGAGGGTATGCGAGTGTCTCGGGCTTCCTTGCCCGGAGCCGGATCTTAAGGCATGGAGGAAGCTTACCGGGGACTGTAAAAATCCCAGGCACAGCGTTACCATTGCCATCGTGGGGAAATATGTAGCGCTTCACGATGCATATCTCAGCGTGGTTGAGGCCTTAAAGCACGGAGGTATCGCAAACCTTACCGAAGTAAACATCAAATGGGTCGATGCGGAGGATGTTTCTGTAAGTAACGTTTCGGACGTCCTTTCCGGCGTTGATGGCATTATCGTTCCCGGAGGGTTCGGAAGCCGCGGTACCGAAGGAAAGATCGCAGCCGCACACTATGCAAGGACAAACGGCGTTCCGTATCTGGGGATATGCCTGGGAATGCAGCTTGCGATAGTGGAGTTTGCAAGAAATATGTGCGGGCTTGCCGATGCGGCTTCATCGGAACTTTTCCCCGAAACAACCAATCCGGTCATACATATCCTGCCCGAGAAGGAAAACCTCGAAGATATCGGCGGTACACTCCGGCTCGGGTCGTATCCGTGTGTCCTCAAGGAAGGTACAAGAGCATACGAATTGTACGGGCAAAAGGATATTGCCGAAAGACACCGTCACAGATACGAAGTCAACAATGACTACAGGGACATCCTGGAGGCGAACGGAATGGTATTGTCGGGAACATCGCCTGACGGGCGTATCGTGGAAATGATAGAGCTTTTGGGACATCCGTTCTTTGTTGCGACACAGGCACATCCGGAATTCAAGTCAAGACCCGACCAGCCGCACCCGCTGTTTGCCGGACTGATCAGGGCGGCACTTGTCGGTAAGGGATGCAAAGAAGACGAAAGGGGTAACATGTGATGAAGACACTTTATGAACCGCAGTTCGAACATGACAATTGCGGAGTCGGTTCGATCATAAACATAAACGGAAAAGCAAGCCATGATATAGTGAGCGATGCTCTTTCGATAGTGGAAAATCTTGAACACCGTGCCGGAAAAGATGCCGAAGGGCAGACCGGAGACGGAGTGGGGATCTTAACCCAGATCCCTCATAAGTTCATGGTAAAAGCTGCACGGGAGTGCAATATCAAGCTTGGCAGGGCAAGATCATATGCCGTGGGAATGATATTTTTTCCTCAGAACGAACTGCTGCGTATGCAGGCGATGAAGATGTTTGAGATCATCTCTGCAAAAGAGGGCGCAAAGTTTCTCGGATGGAGATGTGTCCCGGTAAGATGTGATGTTTTGGGGCAGCGGGCGCTCGAGGCTTGTCCTGCCATATACCAGTGTTTTCTGGAGAGGCCGAAGGATATCGCAAGCGACCTTGATTTTGACAGAAAACTCTATGTCATAAGACGTGTATTTGAGCATTCGAACGAGGATACGTATGTCGTATCCCTTTCGTGCCGGACGATCGTCTACAAGGGAATGTTCCTGGTGGGGCAGCTTCGGACTTTCTTTTCCGATCTGCAGGACACTGACTATGAATCCGCGCTTGCGATGGTGCATTCGCGATTTTCGACCAATACCAGGCCGAGCTGGAGACGCGCTCATCCCAACAGGCTCATGGTTCATAACGGCGAGATCAACACGATCCGTGGAAATGCCGACAAGATGGTCGCACGGGAAGAGACCATACGGACGGGATTTTTCACCGATGATGAACTGACAAAGGTGCTTCCGGTCGTCTCGGAAGGCGGATCCGATTCCGCTATGCTCGACAATACGCTTGAATTCATGATCATGGGAGGTATGGAGCCTGCCCTTGCCGCAATGATACTTGTTCCCGAACCGTGGGAGAACAATGATACCCTTACGGTCGAGGAAAGAGATTTTTACCAGTACTATGCGACCATGATGGAGCCGTGGGACGGTCCGGCATCCATAATGTTGTCCGACGGTGATGTGATGGCTGCGATACTTGACCGTAACGGACTTCGCCCTTCAAGGTATTACGTCATGAACGACGGAAGGCTGATACTTTCATCCGAGGTCGGTGTGCTTGCACTTGATGAGTCGCAGATAACCGAAAAGGGGTGCCTGTATCCCGGAAAGATACTCGTTGCGGATACCAGGACAAAAAGGATCTATACCGATCGCGAGATCAAGGACCGGTATGCGACAAGAAAACCGTACGGCGAATGGCTCGATGCAAACCTCGTAAGGCTGTCTGAACTCAAGATCCCGAATGAGGCCGTTCCTGCCATCGAAAAAGAGGATCTGGAGAGACTTCAGAAGGCTTTCGGATACACGTATGAGGAGTGTCGTGAACGGATATATACAATGGCACTTAACGCATCCGAGCAGATCGGTTCGATGGGAGTTGACACACCGCTTGCGGTTCTGTCGCATCAGTACAGGCCGCTGTTCGACTATTTCAAGCAGCTGTTCGCACAGGTCACCAATCCGCCGATAGACGCCGTAAGGGAAAAGATAGTAACCGCCACATGCGTATATGCCGGCAGAAACGGTGATCTTCTGTCGGAGGAAGCGTCAAACTGCAACGTTCTGCGTATCAACAATCCGATACTGTCGGATCTTGATATCTTAAAGATCGAAAACCTTCACAGCCATGGCATGGAAGTGGCCAAGGTATCAACGCTCTATTACAAAGGAACCCCTCTCGACCGTGCACTTTCGAATCTGTTTGTCGAGGTGGACAGGGCGTACAGGAAGGGCGCGAGCATACTTATACTCTCCGACAGGGGCGTGGACGAAAATCATGTGGCCATACCTTCGCTTCTGTGTGTATCAGCTGTTCATAACTATCTGGTATCGACCAAGAAATGCATGGCCATGTCGCTCATACTCGAGACGGGTGAGCCGAGGGACGTGCATCATTTTGCCACACTCCTCGGATTCGGTGCATGTGCGGTTAATCCTTATGTTGCACATGCCACGATCAAAGAGCTTATCGACGACGGTATCCTTGTAAAGGATTATTATGCGGCGGTTTCCGACTACGACAAAGCGGTTCTTGACGGCATAGTAAAGATAGCGTCCAAGATGGGCATATCAACGATCCAGTCATATCAGGGAAGCCGTATTTTTGAGGCTGTCGGAATAGCATCATCCGTTATAGACAGGTATTTTGCGGGAACGGTCTCCAGGATCGGCGGCATAGATATCGAAGATATAGCGGATGCTACGGACCGTCAGCATTCAAGGGCGTTCGATCCTCTGGGACTTGATTCGGATCTTAGCGTGGACTCGGTCGGATTTCACAAAATGCGAAGCGGCGGGGAACTCCACAGGTATGATCCGAGGACCATACACATGCTTCAGAGTGCGACAAGGGAAAAGAGTTATGAAAAGTTCAAACTGTATACCGACATGGTGGACAGCGAGGAGTCGGGATACATCAGAAGCCTGTTTGAACTGAAGTATGCCGATAAACCGCTTGATCTTTCAGAGGTCGAAAGCGAGGAAAACATCGTAAGAAGGTTCAAGACAGGTGCGATGTCTTACGGTTCGATATCCGAAGAAGCCCATACAGCACTTGCCGTTGCCATGAACCATCTGCACGGCAGATCCAACAGCGGTGAGGGCGGTGAGAGCGATGAGAGACTTGAGAGTGCCGGAACGGACCATGACAGGAGTTCTGCCATCAAGCAGGTCGCATCGGGAAGATTCGGAGTGACGAGCCGCTATCTCATGAGTGCAAAAGAGATACAGATCAAGATGGCCCAGGGAGCCAAGCCCGGAGAGGGCGGACATCTTCCCGGCAAAAAAGTATACCCGTGGATAGCCAAAACGCGTCATTCCACTCCGGGTGTAAGCCTTATATCCCCGCCTCCTCATCACGACATATATTCGATAGAGGATCTGGCGCAGCTCATATATGATCTGAAATGTTCCAATAAGAAAGCACGTATCTCGGTCAAGCTCGTATCGGAGGCAGGCGTTGGTACGATCGCGGCAGGTGTTGCAAAAGCCGGTGCCCAGGTCGTGCTGATCTCGGGCTATGACGGAGGGACCGGAGCTGCTCCGATAAGCTCTATACATAATGCCGGACTGCCTTGGGAGCTCGGACTTGCGGAGACTCATCAGACGCTTATGATGAACGGACTTCGTGACAGCGTGGTCGTGGAGACTGATGGTAAGCTCATGAGCGGCAAGGATGTGGCTATCGCTGCGATACTCGGTGCCGAGGAGTTCGGATTTGCAACCGCTCCCCTTGTCACACTCGGCTGTGTCATGATGCGAGTATGTAATCTTGATACATGTCCGATGGGAATCGCCACACAGAATCCCGAGCTTCGGAAGAACTTTACCGGCAAGAGCGAATACGTCGAGAACTTCATGATCTTTATCGCAAGGCAGCTTCGCGAATATATGGCAAAGCTTGGTGTAAGATCTGTCGACGAACTGGTGGGGCGGACCGATCTGATAAAGGTTAAGGACGGACTTACCGGGCACGCCGCAAAGCTGGATCTTGGCAGGATGATAGGACAAAGCCTTCCGCTTAATGCGGGGTATGAGAAAAAGAGGGCATATGATTTTAACCTTGACGAGCGTAAGGATGCAAAGATTCTCTCCGGGTCGAAAGGGATCAAAAAGCTCATCGAGACCGGGACGTGCGCCACGGTATCGTGTGATGTCGTAAATACCGACAGGGCGTTCGGAACGATGATCGGATCATGCATAACAAAGTATCATCATAACGGCCTTCGCGAAGATGCCGTCAAGATAATGACAAAAGGAGCCGGCGGACAAAGCTTCGGAGCGTTCATGCCAAAGGGCGAGACCGTGATACTGACCGGAGATGCAAACGATTACTTCGGCAAAGGACTGTCGGGCGGAAAACTTATCATTAAAGCACCGGAAGATGCATCGTATGATGCCGAGAACAACATCATCATCGGAAATGTTGCGCTCTATGGAGCAACAAGCGGAGAAGCCTATATCGCGGGGCGTGCCGGCGAGCGTTTCTGTGTGCGCAACTCGGGTGCAAAGAGTGTCGTTGAAGGTGTCGGTGAACACGGCTGTGAATATATGACGGGCGGAGTTGCACTGATACTCGGCAAGGTCGGCAAGAACTTTGCGGCCGGAATGAGCGGCGGTATCGCCTATGTGCTTGATGAGCATAATACTCTTTACCGCAATCTTAACAAGGAACTTGTTCTCACGGAAAGCATTGAGGATGAGGGCGACAAGGAGGAGATAAAGGGGATGCTGCAAAGGCACCTTGATTATACGGGGTCGAAAAAGGCCGCGGCGATACTGGATGCATTTGATGAGTATATACCGAAGTTTAAAAAGATAATACCTGAAGAATACAAACGGGTGATCGGCAACGCCGAAGGCCGGGAGGTGTGAACATGGGAAAATCAACGGGTTTTATGGAATACAGAAGATGCGATCTTGGGGATGTTCCCGCGAAGGAGAGGATAAAAAACTTTGACGAGTTTCATATCCCGCTTTCCGAAAGCGACAGGAGGCAGCAGGCGGCCAGATGTATGTCATGCGGAGTGCCGTTCTGCCAGGCCGGAGTCATGATATCGGGGATGGCATCGGGATGTCCTCTTCACAACCTCGTTCCGGAGACAAACGAGCTTGTGTACAAGGGAAACTATGAGCAGGCGTACAGAAGGCTTGCCAAGACGCACAGCTTTCCGGAGTTTACCGGAAGAGTGTGTCCGGCACTTTGTGAGGCGGCCTGCACATGCGGCCACGTGTGTGAAGCCGTAACGACAAGGGATAACGAAAAGGACATAATCGAATATGCATTTGAACACGGCCTTGTGGATGATGGTGCCCCTGCGGTCAGGACAGGAAAAAGTGTTGCCGTTATCGGAAGCGGCCCTTCGGGACTGGCATGTGCGCAGCTTCTAAATAAGAGAGGACACAATGTCACCGTATACGAAAGGTTTGACAGACCGGGCGGACTGCTAAGGTACGGGATACCAAATATGAAGCTTGACAAGAGGATCGTCGACAGGCGGATCGCCGTAATGGAAAAGAGCGGGATCGAATTTAAATGC
>JAFRIL010000117.1 GCA_017432845.1 Lachnospiraceae bacterium
CTCAAGAACCGTCCCTCTGTCTCAGTCTCTGTCCCCCTGTCTCAGTCTCTATCACCTATTTATTTACTAACATCCGATTGAGTCAGGATTCCAAATCCCGCTGCTAAGATCGTGGCCTCTGCTCCTTCTATATCCTTGATCTTCATGATCATGGATGCCTTATCCGAAGCCGAGAGCACGTACATATACTCGATATTGTAATCTTTGAGTGCGGTAAGAAGCTCGTGAAGCGAACCCGGGGCATTTGATATCTCGACTGCGATCACATCCGACAATCTTGCCGAAAGTCCTTCGGCCTTGAGCGAATCTTTTGCCTTTTCCGGATCGGATACGATAAGGCGGAGAAGCCCGAAATCAACGGACTCCGCAAGAGAGAGCGAGCTTATATTGATGCCGTTTGCCTTAAGCACCTCCGTAACTTTCTCGATACGTCCTTCTTTATTTCCTATAAAAACCGTAACCTGTTTAACTGCCATGTCACACCCTCCCAATCATTGTTAATTCCAAAACAAAAACCTTTGATCACTCCAGATGACGGTTATCGATAACATGTACCGATTTACCCTCGAATCTCGGAAGAGTCTTCGGCTCAACAAGCGTGACTTTGACTGCAAGTCCGAGCGCCTGTCTCAGTGCCCCGACAATCTTCTTCGTCAGATTATCAAGGCCACGCATATCATCATCAAAGTAGCTCTCATCAACCTCAACCTGGACTTCCAGAGTATCCTGGTGATCGACTCTGTCGACGATCATCATATAGTTCGGAGTCGTCTCGCCAAGTTCGAGAAGCGCTGCTTCAACCTGCGACGGGAATACATTGACTCCGCGGATGATGAGCATGTCATCACTTCTTCCGGTAAACTTCTGTATCCTCGGCTGCGTACGTCCGCAGTCACATATCCCGTATTCTATGCTTGTAAGGTCCTTCGTCCTGTACCTGATAAGCGGCAGGCCTTCTTTTGTAAGCGTGGTAAATACAAGTTCGCCCGTGATTTTCTCCCCGACGGGATCAAGTGTCTTCGGATCGATGATCTCGGGATAGAAATGATCGTCATGAACGTGAAGCCCTTTATGGAACTGACAGTCGCATGCAACACCCGGTCCCATGATCTCCGACAATCCGTAGATGTCGAACGCATTTATGCGAAGTTCTTTTTCGATCATGAGACGCATGTTCTCGGTCCACGGCTCCGCGCCGCATATTGCATATTTGAGCTTGAGATTATCGAGCTTGCCCTGTTCCTTTACGACCTCAGCGATATGCAGAAGATACGACGGCGTACATGCGATCGCCGTAACACCGAAGTCCTCCATCATCGTCAGAAGCTTCTTGGTGTTTCCGGTCGACTGAGGTACAACAGTCGCACCCATGAACTCGGCGCCGTAATGCGCTCCGAGGCCTCCGGTAAACAGTCCGTATCCGTATGCGACCTGGATGATATCCTTGGATGTGATGCCGGCTCCTGTAAAGCATCTTGCAACACACTCGGCCCAGATATCTATGTCGCGTCTCGTATAGCCTACGACCGTTGCCTTACCTGTTGTTCCGCTCGATGCATGCACTCTTACGATCTGCTCGCGCGGTACCGCAAACAGACCGAACGGATAATTATCACGAAGGTCATCCTTTGTTGTATAGGGAAGCTTCGTGATGTCCTCGATCCCAGTTATATCACCGGGTTCGAGTCCGACCGACTGCATCCTCTTCCTGTAGAACTCGACGTTGTGATAGACGCGGCTTACCTGCTTTACGAGTCTTGCACTCTGAAGAGTAAGCTTTTCATCTGCACTCATGCACTCCTTTGTTTCATTCCAGATCATGATCCGTTCCCTCTGCTCTCTAATCGTTTTCAGCTCCGCCAAGGCACCGCTTCGGCCGGCGCGACCTTAGGTCCTGCCATATCCGGCTGCAAATGCCTTCTTGTTAATATCGACAAACTGCGGCTTGACAATGCGCTCTATGACCGCATTCCACTGGTCAATACTAAAGTCCATATGCTTTGCGGCAACTCCGAGTATTATCACGTTGAAAACCTTCGGATTGCCGAGTTTTTTGGCCTCGGACATCGCGTCGGTCGCAATGACTTTGTGCTCTTTGGACAGATCTTCGATGATGTTTTCGGGATATTGTGCAGCTCCCATTACAACAGGCATCGGATCCATACGCTGGTCATTTACGATTATCACGCCGTCCTTCTTCAGATAATGGGCGTAACGAAGCGCCTCGAGTCTTTCGAATGCGATAAGGACATCCGCGCACCCTTCCTCAACGATAGGCTCAAACACTTCATCCCCGTATCTGACAAACGTCACAACACTTCCACCGCGCTGTGCCATGCCGTGAACTTCAGACATCTTTACCTCATATCCTCCGTCAAGCATGACCCCGCCGAGGATGCGGCTTGTAAGAAGCGTTCCCTGGCCTCCTACTCCGACTATCATTATATTCTTAGTTTTCATCTGAAAATCTCCCAAATAATCTATCATTTGAGGGGCGTAGCATATATAGCCCCGAACTTGCACAGCGATTTACACAGATCGCATCCGTTGCAGAGTGTATCATCTATAGCAACCGTTCCATCATTACGCCTTGTTATCGCAGGACATCCGGGCTTTAAGCACATGCCGCACTTCTTACATTTTTCCGGATCCGATGCACACCTGTGTGTTACAGGCTTCTGGTTCAGCATCACACAGGGTGATTTTGTTATGATCACACACAGCTCGTCCGAAGATACGCACTCTTTAACGGTCGTCTCAAGTGTACCGATATCAAAAGCATCAACCTCAACGACCTTTTCAATACCCATCGATCTGCACAGGTTATAGATGCTGATCGCGGGAACGACATCGCCCCGAAGAGTCTTGCCTGTTGCCGCATGATCCTGGTGTCCCGTCATTCCGGTCGTTGAATTATCAAGTATCATAACGGTACCGGTTCCCTGATTGTAGACCATGTTCATGAGCGAGTTGACACCCGTATGCATGAACGTGGAATCTCCGATGACAGCAACCCAGTTTTTGATATAGTCTTTTCCTCTGGCCTTTTCCATGCCATGAAGCGTTGATATGGAAGAGCCCATACACACGCATGTATCGATGACCGAAAGCGGTGCCACCGCACCGAGCGTGTAGCAGCCGATATCTCCGGCAGCATGGATCTTCAGCTTGTTAAGCACCGTATATACGCTTCTGTGGGGGCATCCCGGGCACAGTATGGGCGGGCGGTTCGGAACCGTCGCAGGTGATTTTACATCCACATTCTCCTTAAGTATCGCAGTCCTTAGAAGGTTCGCGCTGTACTCACCCTGTACCGTAAATATTTCCTTGCCGGTGCATTTGATCCCCAATGATCTTACCTGAAGTTCAATAACGGGATCGAGTTCCTCGACGATGTAAAGTGTATCGACTTTCTTGGCAAAATCCTCAATGAGCTTTCTCGGAAGCGGATTGACGAGTCCGAGCTTTAGGGTGCTTGCATCGGGAAGTGCCTCGCGGACATACATATATGGGATACCGCTTGCGATAACGCCGATCTTTGTATCGCGCATCTCGACACGGTTTATGTCAAAATCACATGCGTCAGCCTCAAGGCGCGCTTCGCGCTCTTCCACGACTATGTGCCTGCCTTTTGCATTTGCGGGCATCATAACGCGCTTTGCAATGTCGCGTTCATATTCTTTGTCCGGAATTTCCACTCTGTCCTCAAGTGTCACAAGGCCCTGGGAATGAGCAAGTCTTGTCGTTGTACGAAGTATAACGGGAGTGTCGTATTTTTCGGACAGGTCAAAGGCAAACTTCATCATGTCCTTGGCTTCCTGCGAATCCGAGGGCTCCAGTACCGGCACGTGAGCGGCACGTGCTACCATCCTCGTATCCTGTTCGTTCTGTGACGAATACATTCCGGGATCGTCGGCAGCCACCATGACAAGACCGCCTGAAACTCCGATGTAAGACACCGTATACAAAGGGTCCGATGCAACGTTGACTCCGACATGCTTCATCGAGCACATCGCACGCACGCCTGCCATTGACGCCCCGATCGCAACCTCGGTCGCGACCTTCTCGTTCGGCGACCATTCGCAGTACAGATCATCCTTGTACTGGACAAGATTTTCGCTTATCTCAGTGCTCGGAGTTCCGGGATATGCCGCCGAAACCTTTACCCCGGCTTCATATGCACCACGCGCTATCGCCGCGTTTCCGAGCATCATGATTTTCTTGGTGTTACTCATATATCATCTTCCTCTCAAAACAATCTGATCGCTATTATACCACAAAAAAAGGACTTACCGCCCAAAAAGCGGTAAATCCTTTAAAATGATCTTTACTCTTCAAGAGAGCTCTTCTTGGATACAACAACTGTCTGATTGTAGCACGAGAAGATCGCATCCTTTGATGCATCGGAAAGCTGCGGTGTTATCCTGCTTACGATCGGAACTATGATAAGGGATACTATCATTGCAGCCGCACCCGCAACGATCGGTGATGAGAAGAACGAGAAGAACATATTAAGGACCGTGATGCCCACGCCCGCAACGAAGCTTGCCCATACAGCGAGCTTTGTCGCCTTCTTATCATACAGCGCATATACGAACGGTCCGAGGAAGGCGCCAGCAAGAGCACCCCAGGAGATACCCATGAGCTGAGCGATAAATGTCGGAGGATTCAGTGCTATAACAACCGAGATGATGATGAACACACCGATGAACACCCTCATCGTATATACCTGCTTCTTCTCATCCATATCCTTTACGAACAGGTCCTTGATGAAATCAAGTGTAAGCGTGGAACTTGACGTAAGAACGAGCGATGAAAGTGTCGACATCGAAGCCGAGAGCACGAGCACGACCGTAACACCGATCAGAATGTCCGGAAGATATGAGAGCATATGAGGCATTACCGCATCAAACATCATGCTTCCGTCTTCCTTGTAAAGCGACGGATCGTCAAACAGTCTTGCAAAACTTCCGAGGAAATATGTTCCGCCCGCTACGACGATCGCAAATATCGTTGAGATAACGGTTCCGGTCTTAACGCTTCTCTCATCCTTGATCGCATAGAATTTGTGTACCATCTGGGGCAGTCCCCATGTACCGAGAGATGTAAGGATTATGACTCCGAGAAGTCCCGCAGGGTCTGTTCCGAAGAATGACGCAAATGCACCGGGCTGGCCCATTGTCTGGGGAACATCGCTTTCGATCTGTGACAGCTGCATCACAGCGCTCATGAATCCGCCTTTTCCGGAAAGGACCGCGCCGATAACGAGCACGATACCGATCAGCATTATCATACCCTGTACAAAATCATTCCATGCGGTTGCCATATATCCGCCGACTATAACATATACTGCGGTAAGAAGTGCCATTACGGTAATACATACTGCATAAGGGATATCAAATGCCATGGAAAAGAGCCTGGAAAGGCCGTTATATATCGATGCCGTATACGGGATCAGGAATACGAATATGATCACTGAAGAGGCGATCTTGAGCGAATGACTTTCGAATCTCTTGGAAAAGAATTCGGGCATCGTTGCGGAATCAAGATGGTTTGTCATGACCCTTGTCCTTCGGCCCAGGATAACCCACGCCATAAGGGATCCGATAAACGCATTACCCAGTCCTATCCACGTTGATGCCAGACCGTATTTCCATCCGAACTGTCCGGCGTAACCGACGAACACAACCGATGAAAAATAGGAAGTGCCGTATGCAAATGCGGTAAGCCACGGGCCGACATTTCTGCCTCCCAGTACGAAACCGTTTACATCCTTCGCGCTCTTCTTGGACGCAAACCCTATAAGGATCATAACGGCAAAGAACAGAATTAATAGTGTGATCTTGACAAACATGATATCATCCTTTCGTTATATACTTTGACGCTTTAAAGCGCAACGCACTAACGTGATGATATATTATTTCCACACAATTGTCAATGAAACAGTAAAGCAACAGAGACTGAGACAGGGGGACAGAGACTGAGACAGGGGGACGGTTCCCCAGTCTCAAAGAATTTGAGA
>JAFRIL010000015.1 GCA_017432845.1 Lachnospiraceae bacterium
AAGACACTTTGTGGCTTCCGCCTTGATTACCCATTGGAAAAGTAAATCTATCTACAGTTTTCAAGGTTCGTCAGAGCCTTTTTTCTTAGCTCTGTTTTTTCATAGGTCACTTGACACTATCTATACGTATTTTTATGAGGATAATTTCCTTTATTACTGAACTACCGAGACCATACTGGGTCTTACCAGCGTATCGCGGTACATGTATCCTTTCTGAAGTTCCTGGGCTACTATGCCGCTTTCATATTCTTCGCTCTCAACCTGCATCACGGCATTATGTATGTTCGGATCAAATTCCTTTCCCACGGCTTCAATCGCCTTGACACCGAGCTTGTCGAGCTCTTCCGTCATCTGCTTGTATATCATCTTCATGCCGTTTGAAAAAGCTTCATCTGCTCCCTCGGGAACATTTTCAAGTCCTCTTTCGAAATTGTCTATCACCGGCAGGATCTTTTCGATCACGGCTTTGGCACCCATATCGAACATCTGTGATTTTTCCTTGTCGGTGCGCTTTCTGAAGTTTTCAAACTCTGCCATCTGGCGCTTTACCCGGTCCTCAAGCTCTTCTATCTTTTCGTCTCTGGGGTCTTTTTTATTCTTCTTGGAATGTTTCTTCTTACCGCCTTTATCATCGGATGCTTCATCTTTATTATCGCCGGCATCCTCCGCCTTGGACTCTTCATCAGCCTCTTTACCGGGCTCTTCCTTGGCCTCTTTACCGGTCTCTTCCTTAACCTCTTTACCGGGCTCTTCTTCGGCTGTGGCCTCTTCGGGCTTTACCGCCTCCTCATCAGCATCCTCAATGTCGATCTTAATTGATTCTTCCGTACTCAATCTTTTCACCTTTCATTCTTTTTAAACATCGTATCAAGTTCTGTGGTCAGCTTCTTGATCGTTGATAATACTTTGTCGTAATCCATACGCTTCGGTCCGATGATACCTATCGTTCCGTGGATACCTTCATCGAGCTCATACGTTGCGGTGACGACACTGCAGTCCTTCATGTTCTCGACCGGCGATTCCTCACCGATATATACCTGTATACCTCGCTCATCCGAATGCGACAGTGTCTCGTATACGAGGTTTGTCAGCTGCTTCTTTTCCTCAAAAGCGGTGATGATCTCACTTGCCTTCTGGTTGTCCGCAAGTTCGGGATACTTGAAGATGTTGTTCGCACCGCTCGTGTATATCTCAAGATCCTCATCATCGGCCTTTATCGACTCTGCCACCGCATCGATGACCTCTGCGATTATGCCTGCCTGGTCACCGGCCTGCTGTTTCATCCGGCTGATGATCGATAAGCTGATGTCCTCGATCGCCATACCGTTGAGCGTCGTGTTAAGGAGCATGTTGAGCTTTAACAGCGTCTCATCATCGATCGGCTCTTCGGTCTCTATGATCTGGTTCTTGATCATATTGCCTTCAACGACTATGACCGCAACTATACGGTTGGCCTCCATCCTCGACAGCTGGATGAACTTGAGTCTGTTGACGTTATATCTGGGTGCCGAGATCATGGCCGCATAGTTTGTGTTGACCGAAAGGCTCCTTGCAACCTGTTTGAGCAGGCGCTCCATTTTATCAGCCTTCTCGATGAGCAGCCCTTTCATCTCGTCAGTCTCTCGCTCACGTTCCTCGATCTGCATCTCCTTCTCGGCCATGAGCTGGTCAACATAGAACCTGTACCCTTTGTCGGAAGGTATCCTGCCCGCGGATGTATGCGGCTGAAGAATGTATCCCATATCAACCAGGTCCGCCATCTCGTTACGTATCGTAGCGGATGAGAGCGACAGGCCTTCTATCTTGGATATGGTCCTCGAACCTACCGGCTCTCCGGTCTCAAGATAGGTCTTGATGATAGCGAGTAATATCTTTTTCTTTCTTTCGTCCAGATCCAATGGTGGTCCCCTTCTTTGTTGTTAGCACTCGACCTATTAGAGTGCTAACATCTGAACATAATGTACCACCACCCGTTTACATTGTCAATATGCAATTTATTAGTGAACGAATTTGTTTAATTCGTTCCGGTCAAATTTCTTCTTAACGATGATATAGCATATGACGTGAGCTAGAAAAGTTACCGTCCAGGAGACGGGATAAGTGATATAGAGATACCTCGTTTCGTGAAAACGCGGCAGGCGAAACAGCGTAAATATCCATAAAAGCCGCAGTCCGCATGCGCCTACAAGCGAGACGATCATCGGAAGTACGGCTGATCCGAGGCCCCTTAAGCCTCCGACCATGACATCCATCATTCCGCACAGAAAATACGGAAGGCTTATATACATAAGCCTGATAAGACCAGCACTGATGACTGCATCGGAATCGGTGTATATTGATAAAAGCTCATGACCAAACAGATATGCCAGTCCGCCAAGTACCATTCCGGTAACGATGACACAAGCCTCGGATCGGATGACTATCTTATTGATGCGGTCATGTTTTCTGGCACCGACGTTTGCACTGACGAACGAAATACATGCCTGATAGAATGCGTTCATCGATACGTATATGAAACCTTCTATATTCATTGCGGCAGAATTGCCTGCAACGACCGTTGCACCGAAGCTGTTGACACTCGACTGGATGATAACGTTGGAGATCGAAAAGAGCATTCCCTGGAAACTTGCGGGAAGTCCTATCCTTATGATCCTGAAAAGAATGTCCCTGTCTACCGACAGTCTTTTTATCTCAAGCTTTAATGCACCTTCCTCTCCCATAAGGCAACGCACCACAAGAGCTGCTGAGATGACCTGGGAGATGACCGTGGCAAGTCCGACGCCTGCCACATCCATATGAAACCTTATGACAAAGACAAGATTTAATATGACGTTCACAACGCCTGCAACCGTCAGATAATACATCGGCCTCTTTGTATCACCCACCGCACGGAGTATCGCACTTCCGAAGTTATACACCATCGATGCGGGCATGCCGATAAAATATATCCGAAGGTACAGGCTCGCAAGAGGAAGCGTCTCGGCCGGTGAATTCATAAGCACGAGGATAGGCTGTGCAAATATGACCCCTATCACCGTCAGTATCAGGCCGCTTATAAGGCTTACCAGTACCGATGTATGAACACACTTTGACAGGCTCGATTCATCCCCGCCCCCGCGATAACGCGATGCCAGGACATTGCTTCCTATGGACAGTCCCATGAACGCACTTATCAGGAGGTTCACGAGAGGAACGACCGAACCCACGGCGGCGAGCGAATTATCGCCCGCATATTTTCCGACAACAACCACATCCGCAGCATTAAACAGAAGCTGCAGAACGGATGAGAGTATAAGCGGGACCGTAAAGAAAAGAAGCCTTCCCACTATCGGTCCCGAACACATATCTACCTTATTGCTTTTATTCCTACCGGACAACATTCGTCTCGTGTTCCATCCTCCAGTCGATACAACGTTTCAGGTAGTGCACGTATTCCTCGCTCTTGCACATGCCCTTTCCTTCCACATCGGAGATCTTGGCTACATCACATCCGTTACATACCGTAGTCTTCATAACGATATTAAGAGGAGTTACCTTCGTGTCGTTTGCAAGATATGTTCCGATACCGAAGGCTGTCTTGACCCTGTCCTTGTACTTCCTGTTTATCGCGGTCGCCTTTTCAAAATTAAGGCTGTCGGAGAACAGAAGCGTTTTTGTCTTCGGGTCTATACCGAGCTCTTCGTAATGTCTGATCATACCGTCCGCCCAATCATACGGGCTTCCGGAGTCGTGCCGTACACCCGAGAAAAGAGTCGCATATGTCAGCTGGAAATCCTCAAGGAAGCAGGCCGTTGTGATAGCATCCGTAAGTGCGGTACCGTTAAGCACTCCGTACTCCTTCACCCACGCATCAAGTGCATACCAGTTGGAGTACGCCGGATTGTGCTTGTGATTTCCCTGACCGACACACATGATCCATTCATGTGCCATGGTTCCGACAGGAACGAGATTGTGTTTTTTGGCAAGATAGACGTTACTTGTTCCGACAAACTTGTTCCCTTCGGGAAGCTTTGCCGCGGCAAGTGCCGTTACGGCCATCTCCTGTGCCTCGCCCGACAGTCTCCTTCTGCAGCCGAACTCTGAAAAAGCTCCGAGCTCATATGTGCCGTCCATAATGCCCTGTATCTTGTCATCGAGACGCTGCCTGAAGCTGTCGATCAATTCATCATAATCATATGCCATACGGAAGTATACTTCATTAACGATGGCAAGTGTCGGGATCTCATACATGGATGTGTTGAGCCACGTTCCCTTTGTCTCGATCGTAAGGCCACACTCGCTGTCTGTCCCGAATTCAAAATCATCGTATCTGGGTTTCCACAAACGCAGAAAATCAACGTATGATCCTTTGATCCATTTGACATTGTTAAGGTAGTCAAGTTCATCCTCGCGGAAGCGAAGATCACAATACATCTTTATCTGACGCTTGATCTCCTCGATCATCTCGTCAGTAAAATGAACATCCTCATTCCTGCATTTAAATGTCCAGGTCGTCTTGTAATCGGAAAACTGGTGGTAGATCGCCTGTCCCATAGAGAACTTGTAGGCATCTGTTTCAAGAAGGCTCGTTATTATCGGCTGCATGTTTTTTCCTCCGTTATCTGTTTATGACAGGACTCCACTGCTCCTGCTGGTACATGTCGGTGAACTTGTATGTTGCAATGCTCTCTCCATCGGCGATCTTAATGTTTCTTATCTCTACATCCGGCGAGTCAAGTACCAGAGGCTCTCCGAACTTGTAAGAATCTTTGTAGTTGCCGTTATAGTCGTAATACCTGCATACGAAATCGAGAGTATCGCCCGCGGAAAGCGCGACCGTGTTTTTCGCCACGGTATCCGTTTCATCATTTTCGTATACATATCTTGCACCGCTTATGATACCGTCCGGAAACTCATCCGTGAATGTCAGAAGAAGTTCGACCCTCTCACCGTTAAGAAGTGCGGGAACGTACCCGTCGAAACTGTAGTGTGTGCCGTCATCCTTTGTGTCGGTATGATAATAAGCAACGATGTGTCCGTCTATCGACATCCATGTACCGTCAAAGTCCGCGATCAGATTGCCGTCGTCATCAAACGTGAACGTATTATCCAATCCCAGGTCTATAAATCCTTCTCCGTCGTCAACGAACACGCCGAGGTCTACCGTTGCCACCTTACTCCATTCATCCTCGGACAGTTTGAATACCTTCTGTCCCTTACCGTTATCGGTGATCTGTAAGGTCCCCTCATCTCCGGGTCCTCTTCCCGTAAGAAGTGTTGACAGGAGAAGTTCTATGGGAGAGCCCTCTCCGTCCGGAGTGCTCTGCCCGGATGCCTCGTTTGAAGCAAATGCCTTGATGCAGTCGGCATATGCGCTGTCCATTCCGATCTGCTCATATGTCCTGGCCATCGTTCCTGCCTTGGATGCCTTCTTGTAGGGGAAGTACACCGACAGGCCGTTGGCATTTGCTATCGACCTCTCGGTACGGTTGTATTTGACACATGAGGAAAGTACATCCTTGAGCTCATGGCTTTCCGGCGTATCAAGAAGCTCCGTAAAATGTATGAAATCTATCTGGTCGATCTTGGAAGAGATAGCAAACTCTTTCGTCTTGTTTCTCGCATCGGAAACCTTCATATAGCCGTTTACATCCGCTATCATATCGCTTGTCTTCTTCGAGAAGCTGCTGAGCTTCTCCGGAACAGTCGCGGAAGCTTCGGCAAGATCCGTCACGGAAAGAGTTGCCTTCTGTCCGGGACATTTCTTGGCGCACATATCAACGAAGTCATCAACTATGTTCTTTCCGATCTCGGGTGTGGGCATGCTTGTATCTGCGGAAAGCTTGGTCAGCCAGTTTGTATAATACCAGCCGACTCCCGGCTCGGTCTCTTCCGACGCGATCATGTAATCGGCATAATCCGACAGCATGAGGGCTGTCTCAACCGTAGCCATAAGACAGGCATCAAATCCGACAAAGTCAAACTTAACCCCCGAATCCGAGATCGCTTTCTTGATACCCGACAGGTTCATCGATCCTGTCTGAGGATACTTTTCATCATACGCATATCCCGAAAGCGATCCGCTTCCGTGATCCCAGAGGATCAGCTCATTTCTGTTCGCGGGATAGTTTGTGGCGCAGTATTTGATAAACGTTGTAAGAGTATTCGGATCGGACATCGAAGCTTTGCCCATATCCTTCTCGAGCATCTTCACTCCGCCCTGTTTGATCTGGAATATCTGATTGACATTGCTCGAGACAACGTCGTTCTTCCACCTCTTACAACCGCCCGTGTAAACGATCAGATTGACATTGTCCGAAAGAGTTGCGGATGCCATCTCCTGAAGATCGGCAGTTCCCATGCCGCTTCTTGACTCAAGGTCGGTACCGCACAGATAGACCATGATGGTGACAACGTCGGCACCCTGTCCGATGATGGATGTATATTTCTGCCTTGCAAGCGGGCTTACATTCATATCAAGCTGTGCCGTATTCTCCTGGGCCGGCGCGCTCTCGTATGAAGAATAATCTCCGGGTGAGGTCGCATATCCTCCGATAAGACTTCCGAAAAGGTCCGACATACCACCCATTCCACCCATAAGATCCTGGGAAGAACCTGCTGCCGACTGTCCGTCTCCGAATGTCTGCGAGGATGTCTGTGTGTTCGCACCCTGGTTTGCCGGCTGCGAATGATCATAGTCCGAATCCGACGATCCCCTGAAGAACAGGAAGTAAACAACCACGATCAGGATGATCGTACCGAGGCTTATCCCGCCTCCGCGTGTCACTCTTCCCGATTGATGACCGCCGCCTCCGGTACTTTGTATCGGTTTGGAATCCAGTCCGCTGCCGCGCCTTTTGACGCTTCCGGAACCTTCCGCTATTTTCTTTTCCCTGCTCCTGGGTCTGTTGTCAGGTGCCATTTTTATTACCTTCCTTCTGCAATATTGTTCTTAATCATACCGCCGGATCCCACAGCATTACCGGCCGGCCGGTTTGCGTAAATATCGGAACATACCGGGATGCCTCTCCATAGTAGGCATCTATCATTCCGATATCTGTCTGGCCAAGATCTGCCACGGGCTTTGGAAATCCCGCTTCTGTATATTCTGCATATACTTCCGGAAGCAGTCTTTTCATATCATCGTCAAATCCTTCTTCCGTATGATATATGACCTCAACCCTGTCACTGTTTTGAGAAAACAGTTCAAAACATCCACGGATCTTTTCCACTGCCTTTTCTTTGTGCTCGGCAAAAGCTGATATGCCAATATGAAACAGTATCTTTTTCCTGCCTTCTCCGGATTTATTCTTCTTGGGAGCATCACCGGGAAATACCCCGATCTTTAGTTCCCACACTTCTTTGTACTGCTGCCCCGAAAAGGCTGTCAGACATTCTATGTAACGCTGCCGAAGTTCTTCGCTGTGAAGCACTATCTCATCACACCTTGCAGCCATGGGTGTCGGAACGTATTCCTTCATGAGCTTTATCGCGCGCTCGTCCTTCTCTTCGACAGAGCCCGGCTCAAACGGCGGCACATACACGAGCATGTCGCACTTTGCCTTAAGTGATGAAGAATAATATATCTTATCGACCGTTGTGATCAGATTATATTCATCGTATGGATAGTTTGTAACTATCACATCAGGATGGGTGTCCAGTATCGCAGGATCGCGTGTAAACGCTGCCCCGTCAAGACCCTGTAAGTAATATGTCTCATCTTCCTCATCCGTTGCCGGAGTAACGCCTGACATATCGGGGGCGATATCATATTTTACCGCAGGAAGAACGGTTACCGTAAATCCGTCCTCAATGTATGCTTTTGCAAGGCTTCGCATATTCTCAAAAGCCTTAGCATCATATGAGACAAACACCGCGGTCTTGCCGGGCCTTGTTATATCGCGCCCGTCATAAGCGGTCAGATCCGCCGCACTGAACCTGTAGGCGGGCCACTCGAATCCGAAATGCTCGCGGAACACATCCACGTGTTCTTCATAGTAGGGATACTCGTGAGCTCCACCGCTCCTGATACATGTCATGAAAGAGTTCCCGTACTTTTTCTTAAGAACCGCCTCATAAGCAGACGGCACAGGAATGGTCATGTTCTCAAAAGGCACCCTTATGCTGTCGTAATACTCTTTCGGGAACACATATCCCTTATTTCCGAGCCATATCGGATAGAGCGTCAGATACCTGGCATCCGCCTCGTCCACTTCACCGAACAGTTCCTCCAGAAGGATACGAAGCTGTGTCAGCACATCCCCATTTCTGTCAAGCCTTGTATGGCACTGTCTTTCTATCCTGACCAGATGATCATCAATACTTGCCGGATCCGTTCCAAAATGCGCTATCTCATTTACCGCATCATAGACAAGGTGTACCCGCTCCTCGCGGTCTTTTTCATATTCGATATCGTCCGTCAGATAATCGAGCGGGAATATATCAATGCCCAGTGCGATCGGAAGTCCCGAGTATTTCTTCATATACTCGCCGTCGAACCTGTAATGGTCGCTTGATACGATCCTTGAGAGCATCTGCTTAAAATCACGGTTCGACCTGTAGTTAACGATCCTGTAATTATCGGGCATAATCGAGGCGACATTTTCGGTAAAGCGTTTGTAATCAACTCGCTTCATGCAAATGTCCAGGTCATCGTCCCAGGGTATAAAGCCGCCGTGACGTATCGCACCGAGAAGGGTTCCCCACTCGGCACAATATGATATCCCATGCCGGTCGCATGCCTTATCAAGATCCGACAGTATCTCCAGCTGGGCGGCCCATGACCGCTTCACCATTGACGGGATCAGAAAATCACACCTTATTTCATCTTCATAAAATGAATGAGGAAATGTCATCTGAAGAACGTACCCATTATGCTTCTTCCGAGCTGGGCGGCAATATTTCCGCCGATCGTCTTGCCGAACTTGCCGCCGACCTTACCGCCGATGCTCTTTCCGAATTCTCTTCCTATCGTTCCGGCTGCGGAACTTGCAACAGACCCTGCCGCACTTTTCACTTTTCTCTTCCTGGCAGCCTCTGCCTTTGCAGCTTCCTGCTCGGCCTTTGCCTGCGCTTTTGCCTCTTCGGCCTCACGCTTGGCGGCTTCTTTTTCCTCGAGGGCTGCCTGTGCTGCCTCCTTCTCGGCAAGCTCCTGTTTGCTCTTTAATCTCTCCAGGAATTCATATGCCGAATCAGGATCAACGGGATCTTTGTACTTTATGTACAGGTTGTCGGCAAGGTAAAGCTTTTTACGCTCATCATCGGAGATCGTTCCCATGAGCGATCTGGGAGGAAGTATCTTACACCTCTCCACGATCGTCGGAACACCTTCCTCGTCAAGAACCGATACGAGTGCTTCACCTACTCCGAGTTCCATGATGGCAGACTTTGTATCAAACTCCGGATTGGCACGGAATGAATCCGCTGCAGTCTTTACCGCACGCTCTTCCGCAGGAGTATATGCATGAAGGGCATGCTGTATCTTGTTTCCGAGCTGTGCCAGAACCTCATCGGGGATATCCCTCGGATTCTGTGTGCAGAAATATATTCCCACGCCTTTACTTCTAATCAGCTTGATTATCTGTTCAAACTTCTGGCGAAGTACCTTGGACATATCATCGAATATGATGTGTGCTTCATCAAAGAAGAAGATCATCCTCGGCTTTTCGGGGTCTCCGACCTCAGGAAGTGTCTCGAACAGTTCGGACAGAAGATACAGAAGGAATGCCGTATATAATGTCGGGTCGGTAACCAGCGTCCTTGCATCAAGGATGTTTATCCTGCCCCTTCCGTCAAGCGATGTTGCAAAAAAGTCCGCGATCGAAAGACCGGGTTCCGTAAAGAACCTCTCTCCGCCCGCTGCCTCAAGAGCAACAACACCGCGGATGATAGCAGCAACACTCTGCTTCGTGACGTTACCGTACTGTTTGGATATCTCTGCCGCATTATCGGATGCATACTGAAGCATTGCCTTAAGGTCCTTGATATCTACAAGAAGAAGGCCTTCGTCATCCGCCATCTTGAACAGGCATGTAAGGATGTCCGCCTGGGTATCGTTAAGGTTCATGAGCTTTGCAAGAAGGATCGGTCCCATCTCAGAAACGGTTGTGCGAAGAGGTATCCCGCCTTCTCCGTACACATCCCAGAAGGCTGCCGGATATTCCTTGAACGAAAATCCCGCCTCATCAAGTCCGAATCTCTTTATCCTCTCCTGCATGTCGGGATTATCCTCACCCGGACGCACCATACCCGAAAGGTCACCTTTTATATCAACAAGGAATACGGGGACGCCTGCATCGGAAAAGCTCTCCGCGAGTACCTTGAGCGTAACGGTCTTACCTGTTCCCGTCGCTCCCGCGATCAGTCCGTGTCTGTTCGCCATCTTCGGAAGGATCGATACTCTCTTATCCCCTGCATTTCCTACCCATATACTGTTATCGATGAACATATGTGACCTCCTTGCTTTTGTGTGCGATTTACTATAAACACATTATCGTTTATTATATCATAAAAGGAGGATCATATGAGATACCCAGAATTTTTACAAGAAGGCGGACGGATCGGGTTTATCGCGCCAAGCTTCGGGTGTACGATAGAGCCCTACCGGTCTGATTTTGAAGAATCCCTTGCCGTATTTAAGGAATTGGGATATACGACCGTCACAGGGCCGAACTGTTTTTGCGAAGATGGGATCGGCATCAGCAACACGCCGGAGAAATGTGCGGATGAGGCAACTGATTTTCTGGTAAATGACCGGTCGGATGTGATCATATCGTGCGGAGGCGGAGAGCTTATGTGCGAGATACTGCCCTTTGTGGACTTTGAAAGGATCGCATCAGCTCCTCCGAAGTGGTTCATGGGATACTCCGATAACACGAATCTTACTTTCCTTCTTAACACACTGACGGATACCGCATCCGTTTATTCCGTGTGTGCATCCAAATTTACGAGGAACAGGCATGAGTGTGTAAACGATGCATTTGATATACTGTGCGGCAAAAAAAAGTCCGTTCACAACTATGATAAGTGGTATAAAGAGATCGCTCCCGTCGAAAAAGACTGTACGGGTGAAGATCCGGAGACCGGTTATGAAGAGCTGTACGTAAATGAAAAGACCGGCGATACATTTGCCGTGATCCCTTATAAACAGTACATATACTGCGGTGATAAAAAAGCAGATCAGGCAAAGCTGTCCGGAAGGCTTACCGGCGGATGCATGGACTGTCTCGTAACGCTTGCCGGAACGAAGTTTGACAAGGTGCCGGAATTTGCGGACAGATATAAAGATGACGGGATCATATGGTTTCTTGAGTCGTGTGATCTGTCTGTCATGTCGATAAGACGTGCGCTGTGGCAGATGGAAAATGCGGGTTGGTTTGAGAATGTGAAGGGATTCCTTATAGGACGTCCCTTAAGATTTGATGATACATTCGGGGACTTTGACCATTACGATGCGGTACTCGGAATTCTGTCAAAATACAATGTGCCCATACTGATGGACCTTGATATAGGGCATCAGTTTCCTCAGATGCCGCTGATCTCCGGTTCATATGCAGACATTTTTGCTTCCGGCAATTCGATCGGCATCGATTTCAGATTAAAATGATATTTTTCCGGAATGAGTTATAATCCGTAAACCTTGGCGTAGTAGAACATATACTGCTGCATGATGCCCGCATTTTCTTTGAAGCGGGGGAACGGATCATGCCCGTTATATTTCTCTTCTATCACTTTTTTTATCCACGTATCTACGGGCGCACGCCCTGTCCTGTGATAAGCGAACAGTTCCACACAGTTTGCGACCTTGTCACCAACCCCGGCAAATGATTTTAACTCTTCAAAGAGCTCTTCGTCGGATAGCATATCGAGTGCGTCGAGATCGACTTCGCAAAGCGCCACACGCTTTACGGCCTTTTGTATGTACGAAACCCTGTAACCAAGTCCGCACGAAGAAAGCTCATCTGCCGTAGCATTTAGCATACCGGAAGGTTCCGGAAAGAATCCTTCATGTCCGTAAAGTGCGACGATCTTTTCGATACACGTTCTTATCGCGGGGATGCTTTTTCGCTGGGATATGATAAAGCTGATCAGCATCTCGAACCTGTCCTGGCAAAGTATCCTGATCCCCTCTCCTGCCCGGGCACTGCTTCGCAGAAAATCATCCTCTTTCGGAATGCTGCTCCTGATCTTACGGTAATTCCTGTCAAGGTCAAAATACCTGTGCCAGTAACTGTCCCACTCTTTCTTTGTGCACGAGGCTGACAGAACGGTAACGCCGTCCCATCCCTTTATTGACTTATCGCCTGATACAAGCGTCTTATCGGTTATATCCACCATGTGGGAGCCGCTTATAAATCTGTATGTGCCGCATCCCGTTCTGTGCGGTCTGAAACACTGGCCGGAATCGATTATCTTATCAAGATCCAGATCATCATTTACCGCTATCTCATATCCGCTCATTTACAGCCGCATCTCCATATCATCAAGCGATGCATAACCGTACATGATCGCAGAATTCGTGATCGTCTCTTTTGCGATATTTCGTCCCTCGTTTGCCATAGCCGCAACGAATCTTCCGTACAGCGAAAGCGTCATATCCGAATATGTCGAAATCTCTCCGCGAAGATAAGTTTCATACGATGTGTTATACGGCGTATCCTCAGATGTATGGACAGACCTTGCCTCGCCCGCTGCCTTCGGATACTCCTTGGCAAACTCTTCCATCATGCCGACCTGTATACCCACGATCGCCTCGATTATCTGTTTCTTATCATCCCTTATCGCAGGAAGCGTATCCTTGATCTTTTCGTACTCTTCGGGACATGTCGTCTCTTCCATCCGTCCGTATTTTTCGGTGATAAGGTTCCAGCCCCTATCGTTTGCAGCCTCAAAGTCCGCGATAAAGCTTGCGAGCATTTCCTCGTCCCAAAGCATGTACTGGCTCTTTCTCATAATGGAAAATGTCGTCCAGTCATCCTGACAGCTCGCACGCCCGCCCTGATTGTCGACCTTGTCAAAAGCCTTCCACTCAAGGGCAACTATCTTGTCTATAAGCTTATCCTTCGATAATCCCGGAACCTCTTCAGTCCTTACTCCACACAGTATCTCGCCGACATGATGATCGAGATAATTGTCCCGGCCACCGGCAAGTCCGGCTGTTTTCAGTCTGTCAAGGATATCCGTGCATATATCCTCAATTATGGCCTGTGCATCGTTACCGTTTTCTTTGCCACGGCATCCGGCAAGCGCATCAAGCTTTGCCGGAATATCTCCCGTATCAGGCAGATCCTCAAGGCCTTTTCTCATCCACTTAAGGTAAGGCGCGTACTGTCTGTTCAGAAGATACATCATCTTCATCGTGTTCCTGATAAAATCACTCAGGTAGATGCCTGCCGTAAGCGCATCACCCCTTTGCATCATACGGGGATAATTGTACTGTCCGGTCTGGGACATGAGCGCTGCTGTCTGTGCGATCTTTTTCCTGTATACGCTGTCAGGATAATAATCCTTAAGCTTGTTCCTGATGAACGAAAATCCTCCGAGGCTGTCAACAAAAACTTCACCGTTTGTAAGGTGTGCAAGGCCTGCCTCATCGATGCCAAGCCACTCTTCTTCAGACTTGGGAGCACGTTTAAGGCCGATGAACCTTTTACAGAACTTTCCGACATCAAACACTCCGACCCGCTTTCCGGCATTTATAGTCTCAAGTCTTGTATAGCCCATGAACTCTTTCGGAAGCTTATCATATTCCTTCTGAAGCTTTTTCCCTATCTTCTTGAAGTCATCCTTGGCAAGCCACATGCAAAATCCCGGGCCGAAATCATGATCATGGCTGATATCATCATCAAATCCGAAGCACTCGCTTCCCTCTCCGACAAGACCTACTGCTATCCTGTCTTCGTATTCGCAAAACTTCTCATGGATCATAGGCTTGCCGTACTGCTCATAGTAACGCTTTGACAGTTCCAGACCCTTTATGCCTGAATGAGTCTGCTGCTCTTCTTCATCCAGCTTTGAACGGGCCGCTTCCATGTTCTGCTTTACGATCTCATATGCCTTGCTCTTTCCGACACATCTTTCTATCTGCACGAGCGCTTTTTCGTAATACTCAACGCTCGCCTTATAGTCTTTCCTTATGTATTTGATCTCGGCCATTGAGGAAAGTGCCGCACTGTAATGGTAGTCAGGCTGCTCATCTTCTTCAAAGAGAGCAAATGCCTTCTCAATACTGTCTTCCGCCTCATCATATCTGTCCAGTTTGATAAATGTCGTAGCGAGATTTGCATATGTTGTCGCCTGTTCTATGCGGCATTCGGGATAACGAAGTGATATCCCGAGAGCTCTTTCGAGACAGTCTGCTGCGCTTTCATAGTCACCCATCTCCTGGAACAGAAGCGCCATGTTGTTAAGAAGCGATGCATATAGCATTGAATCCGCAGGAACGTGTTCATCATAGTATGATTTTACCTGCTGGTATAAAGCGTTTGACTCCTTCAGAAGACCTGCGGCGCGGTACGCGTTTGCAACATTAAGAAGTGATGTTGCGTGTGCCTGTGATCCCTTAAGAGAGCTGTCCTCAAGTATGGCCATGAGCTTGCCTGCAAACGTCTTCATCTTGTCGAACTCGCCTGTCTCACGGTAATGCCCGATCAATTCGTTGAGGAGCTGGATCATGGCATTTTCATCGCCTTCTTTTGCAGACACAGAGAGCTTGTCGAGGATATACCCCTCGACAAGCTCTGCTTCGTTTGCAGCATATAATCTGTCTATTTCGGCAAAAACTTCTTCTGTTTTCATGTATGTCTTCCCGATTTCTTACAGATACTTCTTCAGTGCGTCAACCTTATCGAGTGCTTCCCATGGAAGATCAAGGTCGTTCCTTCCGAAGTGTCCGTACGCTGCGGTCTGCTTGTAGATCGGGCGGCGAAGGTTGAGCATCTTGATGATGCCTGCCGGACGAAGGTCAAAGTTCTCTCTTACGATCGAAACAAGCTTTTCATCCGAGATCTTACCTGTGCCGAATGTATCTACCATGATCGATGTAGGCTGTGCAACACCGATAGCGTATGACAGCTGTATCTCACACTTGTCGGCAAGACCAGCCGCAACGATGTTCTTGGCAACATATCTTGCAGCATATGCTCCCGAACGGTCAACCTTTGTGCAGTCCTTACCGGAGAATGCTCCGCCGCCGTGTCTTGCATATCCGCCGTATGTGTCAACGATGATCTTTCTTCCCGTAAGACCCGCATCACCGTGAGGTCCTCCGATAACAAAACGTCCCGTGGGGTTGATGAAGAACTTGGTCTTATCGTCGATCAGTTCCTTGGGAAGAACGGGATCGAACACATACTTTTTGATATCCTCGTGGATCTGTTCCTGTGTCACATCATCATCATGCTGTGTGGACAGAACAACTGCTTCCAATCTGAGGGGCTTGCCGTTCTCATCGTACTCTACAGATACCTGGCTCTTTCCGTCGGGGCGAAGATACTTGAGAGTTCCGTCCTTACGGACCTTTGTAAGCTGAAGTGCAAGCTTGTGAGCAAGTGAGATGGGATAAGGCATGTATTCCTCGGTCTCGTTTGTAGCAAAACCAAACATCATACCCTGATCGCCGGCGCCTGTATCAAGATCATCCTTAAGATCTCCTGCCTTTGCCTCAAGCGCCTTATCGACACCCATAGCGATATCAGCTGACTGCTCATCAATGGCAACGAACACTGCGCATGTGTTTCCGTCGAATCCGTACTCGCTCTTGGTGTATCCGATCTCCTTAACGGTGTCTCTTACGACCTTCTGCATATCAACGTATGCATTTGTCGTGATCTCACCTGTGATCAGAACAAAGCCCGTGCAGCATGCCGTCTCGCAGGCAACACGGCTCATCGGATCCTGCTCCATGCATGCATCAAGGATCGCATCCGAGATGGCATCGCAGACTTTGTCAGGATGTCCTTCAGTTACAGATTCGGAAGTAAATAAAAATTTCTCCATTATCCATCCTTTCCGTACCGATGCGGTACTAAACAAAAAATCCACTCATCATAGGAATAAGTGGATTTAAAAATCATACAAATCCTCTTATTGTTCGATCGCTCGCTCAGGTTGGCACCTTCCTTTCGGGGTTGCCGTGGCTTCACAGATCCTATGTATCTCCACCACTCTGAATAAGAGAACAACTATTTAATTCCCGTATAGCATAAACGATGTATACGGATTCGTCAACATGATTTTACAGCAGCCGGATTTTACGGTATCAGACCGACTATAAAGATCACAAGTATCAGCACGGGAAGCACATATGCAAGGTACGGCCGAAGCTTTGCCGACATCTTCATGCCTTCACCGGCATTAGTCTCGGCAAGATACTTGTCAAATCCCCATCCGTATCGGCTGACGCAAAACAGCGTATACACCAGGGCTCCGAGAGGCAGCAGGATGTTGCTTACGAGAAAATCCTCGGAATCAAGCACGTCTCTTGCACCTATGATATGAAGATCTGACCAGATGTTATATCCGAACACGCACGGAAGGCTTGCAACAAGTATAAAGATCAGGTTGCAGGCAACGCTTTTGCCCCTGCTCCATCCAAGATCATCCACAGGCCACGCAACAAGGTTTTCGAACACGGCGATAACGGTTGAAAAACTTGCAAACGACATGAATATGAAAAACAGTGTTCCCCATATTCTGCCGCCGGGCATTCCTATGAACAGTTCGGGAAGCGTTATGAAGATAAGTGAAGGACCCTGGTCGGGAGCAACACCGTATGCCGTACAAGCCGGGAAGATGATAAGGCCCGCCATGATCGCAACAAATGTATCCAGACAGATGATCACTATCGACTCGGATAATATCGATTTATCCTTGGACATATAGCTTCCGAATATCTCCATTGCCGCGATACCAAGGCTTAATGTGAAGAATGCCTGGTTCATGGCTCCGACTATAAGATTGAACAGTCCGACGCTCTTTACGTTTTCCACATTGGGAGCCAGATAGAACTTTAATCCCTCGCCGCCTCCGGGAAGCATGATGGAGTGGATAGCCAGTATGATGATAAGTATCAGAAGGCCTGTCATCATCACTTTGGTGATCCTCTCAAGACCCTTTTTCACTCCAAGAGACAGCACCGCAAATCCGAGAACAACGGTTATTACCATGAATATTGCCATCTCGGCAGGGCTTGCGAGCATATTTCCGAATACATCGCCCGTTGATCCCGACGCAACACCTTCAAACTTACCGGTAAGAAACTTCCACGCATAAGAGAGCATCCATCCCGATACGGTTGTGTAATACATCATCAGAAGATAACAGCCGGCGATACAAAACCATCCGTGTACATGCCATTTGCTCCCTTCCTTCTCAAGAGCCTTGTATGACAGGACTGCACTCTTCCTGCTGGCACGTCCGACCGAAAGCTCCATTGTCATGACCGGCAGTCCCATGATCACCAGAAACAGCAGATAGAACAGGACAAATATGGCTCCGCCGTACTTACCCGCCATATATGGGAATTTCCATACATTACCTATGCCGATCGCACATCCGGCACTGACAAGGATAAACCCTATGCGCGATCCGAATCCCTCTCTCTCCATTTTCATATCCTCCTCATAACTTAAATGCGGTTCCGACAAAGAGCGCAACGTCTCTTCCGGTATCATCGGTTACATCAACTTTTAATACCGCTGTAGTCTTCCCGTTCTTGATACACTTGGCCCTTGCTATGAGCTTTTCTCCCTTGGGCGCCGACAGATAATTGATCGATACCTGCTGTGCCACGGACAGACTGTGTATCTGATTGGCGCATACCGCAAAGGCAAGATCAGCAAGTGTAAAGATCGCACCACCCATAACTCCGCCGTATGCATTTTTGTGATCATCGTTCAATGTTACGGAACATACACTGTAATCCTCTCCCATCTCATCAATGACCATACCCGCATTTGTTGCGAACCGGTCATTCTTAAAATGCTCCCGCGCCTCTTCGATCGTTGCAAATGTACCCATCTGTTTGCTTCCTTTTATCTTTATTTATTGTCTTTACCGATGATCGCCATGACCTTTATATAGTCTTCGGTCTTATCGCGCATCAGTTCAAATCCCTTTATTATATCTTCAAGGCCGTACCGCTGGGTGATCAGATCAGCCGGCCTGATGCTTCCGGATTCCAAACGCTTCAAAACGTAATTCCAGTCATCATCTTCAGTTTCTCCAAATGAGAACGATGAATTCCATGTGCCCGCAATCCTCAGCTGATTGCGAAGTATCTTCCAGTAGACATTTTTCTCAAATGTCATATCTGAGTACGGGTTTCCGACAAAACATACCGAGCCCGCAGGAGCCGCCGCATCGATGGCAAGACTTGCAACCGCATTACTTCCCACGCATTCAAAGAACATGTCTGCACCGGCACCGTCCGTACGATCCATGATAAAATCATGAGCATCCGCTTTGCCGCTGTCGCAGTAGTTTTCGGACGGGATCCCAAGCGAGAGCATTGTCTGCCTCTGGAATTCTTTATTACCGATAACAAGCAGATTCTTATATCCCGCTTCGACCAGGAACATGACAAGAAGTGTTCCGATGGTACCGAGTCCGCATACTGCTACAGTATTATTCTTTTTATAATTGTCAGGATCGCTTTGCAATCGTGACATAGCATGTACCGCAACAGCCATCGGCTCAAGCATTGCAGCCGCTTCATATGATACACTGTCCGGTAGTTCTATAAGATTCTTCTGGGGAACTGCCACGTATTCGGCAAATCCTCCGTTCTGACGGGAACCTAAGTATCCGTAGCTTCTGCACATCTCGTACTTTTTCATGCGGCATGGTCCGCACTTCATACAAGGGATAAGAGGAAATACTCCTACGCGCTTTCCCTTCCACTCTCCGGATACATCACTTCCGACATCTTCAACATATCCGGCAAATTCATGACCGATAACAAGCGGCATATTATGAGCACCGTCGCTGAATGCTCTCGGGATATCGGATCCGCATATCCCGCAGGCGCATACTCTTACAAGGACCTCTCCCCTGCCGGGAAGAGGTCTTGCGATATCCTTATATTCCAGCTTTCCTGTGTCCTCAAGAACAAGTGCCTTCATAGTCTTATCTGCCATGTTCAAACCTCTTTAGGTCTGCTGCCGTAGTGATCTTATAGTTGTTCTCGTCACCTTTTATCATCGAAACCGACAGTCCGGCCAGTATCGCCGGCTCTGTCGATCCGTTTATCTTCAATATCCCATCGGGAAGAAGCTTCTCATTTGCCTCAAGATATTTACCGAGCCTGTATATTTCCGGCGCCTGTCCGGCAAATATCCTGCCCCTGTCAAGAAGGCTCGTCACCGTTTTACCGTCACCACTATAGTACACGGTATCCTTCATCGGAAGAGCAGGCATTACGCCGTCATATTCTTCAAGTGCGCTAAGACAGTCGGAAAGATGAGTTGCTGTAAGATTAGGTCTTGCCGCATCATGTATTATCACAGCCGGATCTTTTTCATGATCACCTGATGAGCGAACATACTCTGCTATATCCCGTAGGCCTGACAGTATCGACAACTGACGCGTCGCACCCGGCTTTGAGAATCCTGCGATCTTTGAGGTATCGATCAACAAGCGTCTCAGTTCATGAAATATCCGGTCATGCCATTTCTTGTCGGCAACTATAAAGATATCTGAAACATCGGGATGGGATATGAACATATCAAGGCAGTATGCTATGAGCATCCTGCCTCCTGACTGTATATACTGCTTGGGTATATCTCCTCCAAGCCTTGTTCCTGTCCCGCCTGAGAGAACTAATGCGATCGCCATGATTATTCCGATCCCCGGTCAAACAAATTTCCTTATTTCCGCGATTGTCTCTTTGTATGGTTCCTTTTTGCCAAACAGAAGAGTTGTTCCGAGAACAAATCCCTTAACTCCTTTTGGTGCGAATTCCTTGATCCTGTCAGCAGAGCACGCGCCGTCCCAGTATGCCGAAAATCCTATCTCCTTCTGCAGAGGCAGGAGTTTATCATATTTTTTGGAAACATACGGCAGATACATCTGACCGGCATTTCCGGGATTCACCGACATTACGAGTACTTTTTTTACGATCTGGAGCATCTCAACTACTGTCTCAACGCTCGTTCCGGGATTGATCGCGATCCCGGGTGTCATTCCGGCATCAATTATCTTCTGAAGTGTGGTTGACGGATGATACTCCGCTTCGGGGTGTATATATACTGTGTCTCCCGGCCGGAGTTTATTGAGGAAGAAATGAATATTATTGTTCGGATGCTCTATCATAAGATGAACGTCCAATGGCTTTTTCGTGGCACTTGCAATAAACGCCATATCATTTAATGACATGGCAAAGTTCGGAACATAACGTCCGTCCATTATATCTATGTGGAACGAATCGATCCCGGCGTCATCAAGAGCCTTTACCTCTCTGTCCAGGTGGCCGTAATCGGCACACATCATTGAAGCACACAGTTCATAGTACATAACGCTTTCTCCCAATCCTCATAATTCTCAGCCGGTCTGACCCGACAGGATCATATCGACTATCTCTCTTATAACACCTTCTCCGCCCTTTGCCCTGGTTACGATCTTACACGATGATCTTACCTTCTCATTAGCATCAGCGGGACAACAGCCAAGTCCAGCAAGTTCTAGCGCATCGATATCCGCCAGATCATCTCCGACAAAGACCACCTCATCGGGATCCACTTTATATGTTGCACACAGCTTACTGATCGTGGCCGCCTTCTGGGTACATCCCGGAGCCAGGACATCGATCTTGAGCTTCTCACATCTGCGTTTATTAAGTGCCATGTCTTCGCCGGTGATCACTCCCGTAATGATCCCGTTTTCACGAAGCAGCCGGAATGCAACGCCGTCACGTGTATTGAACTTCTTGAGTTCATCTCCCTTTTCGGAATAGTACATGCCTCCGTCCGTGAGCACCCCGTCACAATCCGTAAGGAACATCTTGTACTTTGTCTTTTTATTCTTCGAAGCCTTAACAGCCGGCTCTGCCTTTGCCGCATTATCACGCTTTGTCATGATCGCGTCGGTAACCGTCCAGTCATCGGGCTCATCGATCTCGAAGTAAGTATCCTCGCTCATGAGTGATGCCCTGATATTTCCTGAAAGACGGTTCTTCGTTTCAAGAAGCGCTTTGCGGCTCGTGATATAGAATGCTCCGTTTTCTACATAGTATTCGTCAAACTCCTGCCTGCGGGGTCTGTTATATACATCATAGTTTGTCGCACTGGCATTTCCCTCATCATCGATCTCCCAGATGAACCTCTTCTGGGGAACCACGGAAAGTACCGAATCCGTGCCATTTGAAGAAAACGTGTTGAATCCGTTATCAAGATCCGCTCCCGTAAGAAGCGGTGATGTTGCCTGGATGAGAACTATATTGTCAAACCGGTGAGCCTTTGCAAACTCTATCATCGCCGATTCGGTCGATGCATTGTCGGTTGCTGACTCCTCGGATCTGTCTATAACCGTTACCCTTTTAAATCTCTCCGGTTCCTTGGCACAGAACTTCTCGACAACCTTTTTGATCCTGTCGCTGTCCGTTGCAACAAACACCTTGTCTATTGCAGCGCAGTCGCTTGCCGCGGCAACCACCCAGTATACAAGAGGCTTTCCGTGGATCTCTTTTATGTTTTTGAGCGGGATGGATTTGCTTCCGCCCCTGACCGGTATAAAGGCTACGTTCATGTTATCGTTTCCTGTATTTTAACTTGTCTCTCTGGACCTTCTCGATCGGAAGGACCTCTTCCGACTTGTAGGTAAGTGCCTCACGTGTTGTCTCAAGGTTTCTCTTAAGCCTTCTGATACCGTCAGGCTCAAGGGATGCCGCATGATCAGTTCCCTTGAATGTCCTGTCAAGTGTATAGTGCCTCTCAAATACCGATGCTCCGAGAGTATATGCCGCAACATCGATGGCGATACCGAGATGGTGTCCCGAAAAGCCTATCGCTTTGACTCTGTCCTCATATGCTTCGCGCATCCTTGTTATCTCCAGAAGGCATACATCCTTGAACGGAACGGGATAACCGGACGTGCAGTTAAACAGTACCAGATCTTTCGCCCTGCCGCGTTCCTCGAAGAACTTTACTATCTGCTCTTCCTCTTCGCGGGTAGTCATACCGAATGACAGCTGTATCTCTTTGTCGTAGTTCTCGCAGATGTACCCGAGCATATCAAAGTTGGTATTACATGCACTCGGGATCTTGATGAACTCAGGAGAGATCGATACTATCTCCTTCGCACTCGTCATATCCCATACGGATGTAGAATACGTGATCCCCGATTCCTCGCACCATTTCTTAAGCTGTTTGTGCTGGTCAAGATCGAATTCCAGGAATTCCCTGTGGGCTCCGTATGTATCCCCGTACGAATTGTAAGGTACCGGATGTGGAGCATCATACTGCTCCTTGGTGAGAAGTTCCTTGGGACAGCGCTTCTGGAACTTGATCGCATCGGCTTTACAGAACATCGCAGCCGTAACGATAAGTTCATGTGCAACATCCATGCTTCCCATATGGTTGCAACCGGCCTCGGCTATGACATAAGGGTTTTTGTATTCGATCATTGTTACTGCCTTTCTTATGATACATATAGATATTGTAATATACTTACTTTACCATATTATTGGCAATTTTCATACAGTCATCCCCGATATATCAAAGATCTTTCCGAGCTGTTTCTCATATGAGAACAACTCTTTCGCTTTGCTGTGTCCCGACTGTGCTATCTGTCTTCTCAGATCGTCATGCTCTTTATAGAACAAAGCCTTTTCGAAAGCATCTTCAATGCTCTCATACATAACTACATCTTCTCCGTTTATGAAGTTCTCCGCGATCTCGGGCTGGTAATTGGACAGAAGGAATCCGCCCGCACCCAGGATATCCATAACACGAAGCGGAATACCTGACTGCGATATCTTAAGAGTGATGTTCAGATTGATGGAACTGGCCTTGAATACCTTCGTCATCTGTCCGTAATAGTCACACGAACCCATGAACTTCACGTTCTGAAGAAGATCGCACTTCTCCCAAGAGTAGACGTTGACATTCATCCGCTTTGCCAGAAGGTTCAGCAGTATCAGCCGGTCCGTTTTGGTTATCTGTGCCGCAATGGCATAGGCAAGAGCTTCTCTCGGAAGCGCAAACTGCGTATCGGGAGACAGGACCTTAAAATGACCATTGATCCTTTTCATCAGATCATCGGTCAGAAGTTCTTCCGCGAACCAGTATCCGAACACTTTCGACTGTGCGGCAACGATCGCATCGATATATCCTTTGCAGTGGTCATCCATGAGTTCCCTGTACTGCGTGAACATTGAATCGTACATCTTGCCCACAAACGAAACATCCGCGGCATACATTGCCTGTTCCTGCTTCGTAAGCTTAATCGTCTCAAGCCGTTTGCAGTTTACCGCAAGAGGCATATGATACACATTTGAAAAGCCCATCTTCCTGTATCCTTCCGTCTGGATACGGTCAAACAGGAACACAAAGTTTCCGGGAAGTCCCAGAGTCTTTTCTATGTCGGGAACATCAAGTGGATTGTCATAGCTCCAGGAAATGTAAGGAAGGCTACAGTCGTGACAGCAAACGGCCACAAGCGGAAAATAGTTTACCGAGAATACGGCGTCATATGTATCGTCCTTCAGAACCTTCGTAAACCGTTTTACAAAGAACTCATCCTCATTCTTATCGTTGAATTGGTAAGATACGGTTCTGTACGTAACACCTTTTGCGGTAAATGATGCGATTATGTCGTCATATGTGAACGTTCCGGCCGCCCACTCGAATATAAGGAGCTTCAAAGCATTGCCTCCCGCTTAAAATCATCCCACCAGCGTTTGATGTTTTCGATATTTTTCTCCCGCTCTTTGTCATCTGCCGGCTTGTAACTTATCGGAACAAACTCTTCGATATTGGGAACTTCCGGATATCCGGCCCGGGCAGTTTCCGCGCTACTTCCGTTTGGAATGAATGTGAACATCGACAGATTCTGGCGCACCTTTAGGCTGCGGCCGTAATGATCCGGCTTGTGAAACAGGATATGCGCAAATCTTGCGTAGATGTTATTAAGCGAGAGCGAATCGTTTCCCGTCCGAAGGAGGTGCCCCGCAAGATCAAACGTGATAATGACATCCGGCGCCATCTTCTCGATCCCGTAGTATCTCATCCCGAGGTTGCTCCCGTCTCCCATATCGATGATACTGCCTCCGGTCACGCTTAAAAAAACGTCGGCAAGTTTTTTATGGTAATTGTATTCTTTTGAATTGATAAGATATATGACCTTCATATGCTTCCTAAATATATTGCGTTTAACATTTAAAACAATTCTCTGTATACCGACATAAATCTTATACTGCTGCCTTCTATAAGATCAGATATTCTTCCAACGATCCGCTTATCATTCTTCACATCAATGATCACCAGCTCGTGGATCCCATTGCATTTCATATATTCAACAACCTCTTCCGGAGTTTTCCTGTCCGTATAAAAGAAACCTCGGATAGCGGTCAGATCCGGCAACTGCTGAACAAGCGCATCCAATTCCCGGGCTGTTCCGTATAGCAGAACATCACCTTTTTTGCACTCGGACAGCTTGCTGCCAACTCTGTGTACCATCAGAGTATCAACATCTCCGCCTGATTCCTCGACACATTTCAGATAACTTATAGTATCTGTATAGTGATCGGAAAAAGAAGACTCGGGATTTCCCTTTTTGAAAAGAGCATATACGGCTTCATTGGCAAAGATACTGTCGAAGCCGTATTTTTTCATGGTCTGACATAGAGTATCTTTGGTGAAATTGAAGATATGTGCATTTTGAAGCATGAGCAGGAAATCACGTTCATAAGCTCCGAACGTAAGGTATTTGACACCGGGAACCGCCACAAACAAAACGCCCGTATCCTTCATAAGGGCAGTGATCGTACTCAGTTCTTTCTCCAGATCCGTAAAATGTTCAAGCACGTGGTTTAAGACAACAATATCAAACTGCTGTCCTTTTTGGGCAAATGATGTTGCATCACTGCAATAAAGATCCAGTCCTTTCTCTTTTCCGTACTCAACGTAAGTATGTGACAGGTCTATCCCTGTTGCCTTATATCCCTTTTCTGCAAACGCAGCGATGTTTCCTCCGTCTGCACACCCTATTTCAAGAACACTTCCGGAATCAATACCGGTATGGTTTTGAATGAAATCGATAATTGTTCCGGCTTCTTTCTTTCTCTCCTCAAAACGTTCTTCGGACGGCGCCTCCTCGGCACGGTATATGTAATGGTATTCCCCGTCGTAAAACGAATTATTGCTCTTATCGTCAAGACAGGGATTGGTCATTATCAGACCGCAGTTTCTACAGATAACGGTCTCAACAGGAAGTCCGTACCGATCCTTCTGCGCTATAACTTCGAAATCGCCTTTTCCACATTCACACTCGCGCTTACGGAAGGAATACTCGCCGCTTTCACATTTTTCCGCGAATCTGCGGACATACTCCTTCTGAACATCCGAAAGTTCAAAGGCTGGTACCCTGTCATTCTTATATCGTTCGCTTATCAGATTTATTTCCATTTACAGATCTCTCAATTCATTTGTATATAATCTATTAAATATTGTTTACAGCCTCTCGGATGTATTCCTCGTCCGGCGTTCCAGCGCTATATTTTAATGCTTGATCAATTGCTTTTATCTTCCCTTCTTCACCAAGAGATGCAAGTGCAAGAGCCTTGATAAGATATGCTTCGTAGTTCGTATCATTCGCACATAGCAATTTATTCATAAGATACAATGCTACCTGCTCCTCGCGGATATCCAGTCTTATATATCCTTCAAGGACCAACATATCCTCATCCATCATGTAATCCCTGATACGGAATACCGTAATGAGATAAAATGCTTTTTTGTAATCCCCGCTTGTAACCGCGTCAACTATCGCTTTTTTCAGTTCGCTTTCATACGAGTATTCTCTGTCCAGACTCTTGCCGGTCAGCTCACAGAAGACCTTCAGCGTATCCGTCTCAAATGCATGAAACTCTTCCTGTGTCCTTGTTTTATAATCTCTGTACAGATCCTCTGTCTGTTCATAGTCTTTAATAAGAGAAACGATCAGATCAATTATTATTTCATCTTCAAGATCATCATCGATTTTGAATTTCTTCGGGATGGGAATATCAATATCATTAGCAGCAGCTCCCTTTATCCCAGTGATCACTCTGCATCCACACAACACAGCTTCTCTTGGAAATCTGTCCTTTCCGGGATGTTCTCCGAAATCGATATAAACCTTTGCACATTGGAGCACCTGAGGAATCTCGTCCGGTGCGAAGCCTTGAAGAGCTACCCACTTGATCGACTGATCGCTTTTTTGTATCAACTTTGAGGTCCTCTCGAATCCTTTTCTCGGATTATAGAGAACAAAATCATCTCGCGCACTGTTACAGTTCATATTCAGAAAATTATAATTGAGATAATCCGACAGCCAGAACAGTCTGTCGTCCGGAACGCGAAGAGCATTTCTGACATATTCTTTCGCATAATATGATTGAACAAAATGGATAAGTGTTGTATCTGCAGAGATCTCTTCTTCAAGAACAGACGTCATCCCTGCATTATCTACGGAAAGCCACCAGAGAACATGTCTCGACTTCGGAAGCTTCCCCTTTATATCTTCCAACGATGATGCCATCATTTCCGGATATATAAAAATATGGTCAAAAGAATCCGTCACCGTATCCGAAACCGGAACCCCGTACTTAACAAAATGCGGATGCGTTGCCGGAAGGCCGTTATCATCCCCATAGTAATACATCTTTGCTTCAAATCCGAACAGATTCAGTTTATAGCCCAGCTGATGGAGCAACTCAGTCCCACCGGTCGCATTACTTCTGGGGCAAAAAATGATTATCAAAATAGTCCCTCAATTCCTCTGCTCTGTTTTTCCATGTCATGTTATTTATCGCGTTCGTTCTACCTCTTTGGGCAACCTGAAATAGCTTATCATCATCAGATAGGATTTTTTCAATAGTTGAAGGAACATTTTCAGGTTTATTAATATCGAACAGAAAAATATCCTTATCATCTCCTTCGCCTTTAAATATCTCGTTAATATATCTACTCGAGTCAGTCACCACCGCTGACCCATTCATCATAGCAGTGGGAATACGGTCATGCAGACCATCCTTGAACCATGGCATTATGTTAAGCGACAGTTTCGCCTCTGTACAGGCCTTTGCAGACTCAATATAATCAACCCTGTCATGAAGAACAACGTTTTTCTTTCTATCAAATCCGAGCCTTTCCCAACCGGGTCCGAAAATGTCTATCCTCACTCCGGAATCGACTATGAAACGCATTATCTCTTCTCTGACAAAATGCCTTACATACACGTTGGAATTACTTGTATAATACGCGCACTCCTGATATACATTTGAAGGTATCTGATCTGTTCCGATGACCTGTCTGAGTGCATGGTCAAGTGCCTCCTCATTTGTAGACATACGGTTTGTCAGCATGTATTCGATCATCAAAACCGTCATCTTTTTCATCCTGTCCGGAAGGCTCAAAATGCTTTCTTCAAACCGGGTATATGGGACATAGCTCCCGGTAAATATCAGTCCGTACTTCCTATCATGAAAACTCTCCTCGCTAAAGTCATCACAATCGTTGTACCCGAATCCACCCAGAGGTATCATATGCGCCGACCTGACATTATCAATGTGCCGTTTGATAAACCCGACGTGATCTCTGTCAAGAGTAATAACGTTAAGATCATCTACCGAAGCATTCAATACTTTTATATGATCGCATGGATGATCGACTATCCAGTCGTACAGAGGTATTCCATACGCATTCAAGATATCGCGGCACGCAAGTATATTCCCATCAGCGTTAAATGCTAAAGCAGCATCAAGCCCGTCAAGAGCGGCTTGTTCAACAAATCCCAAAAAATCCGCCTCATTACTGTACGCATCTGCAAGAACAACATCGTGCCCCATTTTCCCAAGACATGACTCAATGCTTTTTGCAAATATGTTCAGTGTGTTGTAGCACAACTGATTACC
>JAFRIL010000118.1 GCA_017432845.1 Lachnospiraceae bacterium
GAGGATTACGGAAAAGGACCGCTGGTGGTGGAATTGGACACGACGGAGGCTTGTAACCTGAAATGTCCGGGCTGCATCAGCGAGGATCTCGTATCGAATGCGACCTCTTTTTCTGATGGGCGGCTGATGAAGCTTGCGGAAGAATTATACGCAATCGGGACAAAGGCGGTCGTGCTGATCGGCGGCGGCGAACCGCTCGCACATCCGCGCGTCGGCGATTTTATGGAGTATCTTGGAACGCACGACATCCATATCGGCATTACCACGAACGGTTATTTTATTCCCCGCTATATGGAGACAATCGCGAAATATTCCGCATGGACGCGGGTATCCATGGATGCCGCGACGGAAGAAACTTTTGATGCGCTTCGTCCGGCAAAGGACGGGCGGAGCAAATTCAATGAGATTATCGACGGGATGCGGACGCTTGCAAAAATCAAAAAGGGTACGCTCGGTTATTCCTACCTGATCCGCACGGAGGCAGACGGCTTTGGTATAAAGTCAAATATCAACGAGATATACGACGCGGCGCTCCTTGCAAGGGACATCGGCTGCGACTATTTCGAGGTAAAACCGTCCTATGCTTATGCCGGCGGACAACCGCATGCTTTGGTCGTCCATACGAGGGAACGTATGGAGGAGGCGAAAAGAGAAGTGGCAAAACTGAAAGGGCTGGATACTGAGCATTTTCACGTCATTACCGCCATCAATCTGAACGATTCTTTGAATTGCGTGCAGTCCATGCAGGAAAAGGATTACCATGTTTGTCCGTCCGCGGAACTTCGGACGCTCATATGCCCCTCGGGTGTGTATGTCTGCCCGTACTGGCGGGGGAAGGAAGATTTTTGCATTGGAGACGCGAAGGAACAGTCATTGGAGGAAATCTGGCATTCGGAACGCAGAAAGGAAATAATGGGGCGGCTTGATCCGGTTACGGTCTGCCCGTTCCACTGCATGAGGAATGTGACGAACAAAGAAGTGATACGGATAAAAAACGCCGCAGGGAACGTGGATACCGTAGCGGAATATGACCGCTTTTTCTAAAAAGGGGGAGAAACAATGGGGATGAATGTATTAAAAGATTTGGATGTAAGCGCCATTGAAAAGCGTGCTTACATCAACGGAAAATATGTTGCCGCAACAACCGGAAGGACTATGGAGAAGCTGTTGTCTTTCGACGGGAGGACGACACTTTCCGGTATCGCCGCCTGTGGGAAAGAGGATGTGGATGATGCCGTTGCCGCAGCAAAGGCGGCATATGACAGCGGTATCTGGAGGGACTGTACCCCGGCGCAAAAGCGCAGCGTACTGCTTAAACTGGCAGAGCTGATGGAGGATCGGCGGATGGAGCTTGCGCTATTGGATGCTTATGAGACCGGGCGGGCGTTCCGTAATTATTACGAGGACTCTATCCCGAAGGCAATCGAGGCAGTTACATATTTTGCGGAAAGCATCGACAAACTTTATGATGTGGCAATACCTCCGCGGGGCAGTGAATTTGGCGTTGTGACAAGGACTCCGCTCGGTGTGGTCGGGCTGATTACGCCATGGAACGATCCGATGGTTGTGAGCTGCTGGAAGCTTGCCCCCGCACTTTTAACAGGCAATTCCGTCGTATTAAAACCGGCGGAGCAGTCTTCGCTTTCGGCAATCCGCCTTGCGGGGATTGCTAAGGAGGCAGGGATTCCGGACGGGGTATTTAACGTGGTTCCCGGATACGGGGAGGAAGCGGGAGAAGCACTTGCGCTACATATGGATGTCCGGGGAATCTCCTTTACCGGTTCCGGCGAGACCGGGAAGCGTATTCTGACCTATGCCGGAAAGTCGAACATGAAGCGCGTCACTTTGGAGTGCGGCGGCAAGGGACCTTACATCGTGACGGAAGGCTGTGGCGACCTCGCCCGCGCGGCAAAGGTTTTGGCGGAAAATATGTTTTACAACCAAGGACAGATCTGCTCGGCACCGTCGCGCGTCATCATCGCCGAGAGCATCCATGATGCCTTTGTCCGGCATCTGAAGGAGGAAACCCTGCGCTGGCTTCCGGGCGATACCTTTGACATTGCCAGTCGCGTCGGGTGCGTGGTAAACAGGGAACAGTATGAAAAGGTACAGACCTATATCAAGGAGGCAAGAGAGGCGGGATATGATGTTTTCTGTCCCGAAGAGGAAAACGATCATCCGGCGGACGCCTTCTGTATTAAGCCGACCGTCATCACGGACATCCCAGCGGACGCGCGTGCCGCGCGGGAGGAGATTTTCGGTCCGGTCGTCGCGGTCATTAAGGCACGGGATACCAGGGAAGCCGTGTCGTTGGCGAACGCGAGTGAATACGGACTGGCGGGTGCCGTATGGACGGACGACATTAACGAAGCATTTGACGTGGTGAGCCGTGTCGAGGTCGGGCTGATGCACGTCAACAGCTACGGCAATGACGACAATAGCGCTCCGTTCGGCGGTGTAAAGCAGTCGGGACTCGGGAAGGACAAGTCGTTGTACGCATTTGATGATTTTTCGGATAAGAAAACGGTTTGGATGCATTTTGAAAAGACGGGGAACGGAAAATGAAGAGAATTCTAATTCCCAATGGCAGCTTCCACGACATCCCGCTGATTCAAAAGGCAAAGGAGATGGGCTTTTATGTCATTACCTCCGGCGCGGCACCGGAGGGGATCGGACATAAGTACGCTGATGAATATGTTTTCTGTGATTTTTCCGAGAAGGAGGCACTGCTTAAAGTCGCGGATGAAATGCAGGTTGATCAGGTATGCTCAAACTGCAATGATTTCGGCTATCTGTCCGCCTGTTTCATTGCGGAAAAGATGGGATTCGAGGGACACGAACCTTATGACACGGCGGAGCGCCTGCACCATAAGGACCGGTTTAAGGAACTGGCGCAAGACCTTGCCCTGTCAACGCCCCCGGCAAAAAGCTTTTGGCAGTATGCGGATGCGAAGGCGTATTTGCAGGACGTGGAATATCCGGTCATCATAAAGCCCTCCGACCTCGGTGCGGGGCAGGGGATTACCCGGGCGGATAACTTTAAGACGGCAATATGGGCGGCAAACAATGCGTTCCGACTGGCGAAGAACAAGCGCATCATCATCGAACCTTTTATCGAGGGGACGAGTCACAGCTTCAACGCGTTTGTCGTGGGCGGGAAGGTGCGTGGCTTTTACAGTGACAACGAGTATATGAAATACACGCCTTACCGTGTGTCCACCTCGGGAGGACCGGCAGACGGCATAGAGGGAGTCTTGCCGGTTCTGATTGCGGATACCGAAAAGGTGGCACAGGCGCTGTCCCTGCCCGACGGGCTGATGCATTCACAATACATTATGGATTCGGAGGGAAGGGCGCATATCCTTGAGATTACCCGGAGGATGAGCGGAGACTGGTATCCGTATCCCGAGATGCGCGCCACGGGCGTTGACTGGGTGGAATACATCGTAAAGTCGCAATGCGGGGAGGATGTCTCGGATTTCCCGGCGGACGTGATGCAGAAGGGGTATATGGGACGGCATTGCCTTAACGCGCCGAAAAAGGGCATGGTAACAGGCGTGCGCTATAAGCCGGAGCTGGAAAAATACATATTTGACAGTGCGCTCTGGCTGGATGGCGGCTTTGAGGTCCGCGACCTTGTAAAAGATTACCCCGGCATCATTTTCTTTGATTTTGATGACAGGGAAAGAATGATGCGCGTGCTGGCGCACATTGATGAGTATATTGAATTTGAGTATGTATAGACTGCATGAGCGGGAGCTTAGGAATATGTCTTTTAGGGTGTGTCAAAGAGGTTGGGAATACGCACAGATTTGGGGAATCGACGGAGAGGTCGGGATATGCTGCTGGGCGGTGCCGGGCTTTCAGAAAACACTTGGGAAGCTGACGGAAAGCACCATAGAGGAGCTTTGGCATAGTGATACCGCAAAAGAGTTCCGCGAGAGCTTAACGGATGGATCGTATCGGTTTTGTTTGAAAGACAAATGTCCGTGGATTGCGAACAACGAACTGGAAGCGCATATGAGGGAGTACGATACGGTATTGGACTATCCGCGGGAGCTGGCGCTTGCATACGAGCGGAACTGCAATTACGATTGCACCTGCTGTATTGATCGGAATAATGAAGAGAGCCATCAATCCGGCGCGGAACTTAAAATCGAAAAAATTGAGAGTGAGCTTAGAAAGTTTATAGACAAAGTAACCATCATCGGTGCCAACGGGAGAGGGGAGCTGTTTGTCAGTCCGCATATTATGAAAAAGTTGTCGGAATGGAAGCCGACGGCACCGGCGAAGAATGTCCATGTGGTTTTGGAAACAAACGGTGTTCTGTTTGATCAAAAGCATTGGAGTCAGATTGAAAATTTGGGACAATACGACCTTAAAGTGGCGGTCACGGTGATGGGATTTGAAGAAGCCACTTATCAGTTTTTATCGGGATGTAAATATCCGGTCTCGAAGATAGAGGAATCCCTGCGTTTTATCCGGTCATTAAGGGAAAAAGGTATTGTTAATGATTATGAGATAGGAACTGTTGTGCAGGAGAGAAACTTTCGGGAAATGCCGGTGTTTACGCGAAGATGCATTGAGGAATTTGGGGCTGACAGAGTGCGGCTGCGCCCGTATTTCCCGTGGGGAGAGAAATACTCCGAAAAGGCAAAATGGGTTTTTGACATCAGAAATCCGGAGCATCCGTATTACCCTGAATACAAGAATATGCTGAAAGATCCGGTCTTTCAGCATCCCAAGGTGATGATATGGTCGGGTGAGCTGTTGTAGGAGGTGAAGGTCCGTGCTGGTTTCGGTTGCAATCATTACATACAATCAGGAAAAATACATACGGAATGCCATCGAAAGCGTTTTGATGCAGGAGCGTGATTTCGATATGGAAATACTTGTCGGCGATGACGGCTCGTCCGACCAGACGCCGGAGATTTTGCGGGAATATGCCGACCGATACCCGGGGCTGTTCCGGTTGGAACTGCATAAAAAGAACGTCGGAGCTACCAGAAACTCACAAGATATTTATTCAAAGGCGAAAGGAAAATATCTTGCCCTGTTAGAAGGAGATGATTATTGGACAGATGCCGAAAAGCTACAGAAGCAGGTGGATTTTTTGGAGACGAATCCTAAGTACGTGGGATGTTCCTGCCTCTGCCATGTGGTTGACGCATTTAACGAACGATATACGCCTTCGGAAGAGAACAAGATACTGGACCGGTTATATGGCGGACTTGGCGATGTTTATACAAAAGCGGACTACGAAAGAGGGAAGCTTCCGGGACAGGCTGGCGGATTGGTATTTAAGAACATCTTTCGGACAATGGATACAAGAATACTGTATAAGGCGCACCGCATTATAGGTGATTATACGGTTGCCATGCTTCTCGTTTCGCAAGGGAAAATCTATCGTATGCACGAATATATGCTGGATTACCGGAAGGTGCCATCGGGCGGTGACAGCTGGACTGCGGCAGGTGAGGGAAATGATTTTGTTTACCTTAAAATCTTTGACTATCATACCTGTTTGGAAAAATATGCAAGGACTCGTCTTTCGTGGGATTATCATGCCAAAGGCATTAAGGAGAATATGTTTTTTTCTGCCTGCATGAATTACTTGCAATATCATTTTCCGGCTGAAAGAAGAATGTTGTTTAGGAGTTATGCAAAAACAGATGACAAAGGGTTTTATGGACGCATTTTTTTAGAGTGCTGTTATTACCGTTTTTTGAAGAGAGCGGTTCTGTCGGTGAATACAAGTGATTGGGAATTATACAGAAATACCGCATTCGGAAAAATGCGCTGGAAAAACTTTCTGGAGGATAAAGCGCATAAGAAGGTAGTTTTATACGGAGCAGGCGGAGGTGCTGTGCAGATACTCAGGGATTGGTATGACGAACTTGAGGATGCGGTAGTAGTTGACAGGAGCAGGGCAAGAGTCGGGAAATATATCGTCGGACATCGGATATTTCCGCTTTCATATCTTGATACAACAGATGTGAAGAATACCGTTGTCCTGATTACGCCGTCTTCATCCATAAAAGAAATCAGGGAGTATTTAACGGAAAAGGGATTTGCCCATATATACTCGGGCTGCTATATGGAACTGAACCGACCGGGGTATTACCTTTTCAGAAAGAATTTTATTAACCGCAGCTATTTGAAGATGATTTCTTAGGAGGGGTTTGACATCAGATGGGAATTGTGATTTTCGGAGCGGGACGTTATGGGAGGCAGCTTCGCAGAATACTGGAGCATGAGGGCGAAGAGGTGCTTTTTTTCGCTGATAACAATATTCCGTCAGGAACATATATAGATGGGATATGCGTAATCAAACCTTGCGACATACCGGATAAAGCACCGGCTGCTGACGTGTATCTAAGCTCTCCCACAATCATTGATGCTGTCATGGAACAGCTCAATGAAATGGCATTGAGAAATCCGGTGTTTATGGTTCCCGAATATGTTTATGCGTATCGCTGGTCGGATCGTTGTCCGATCGCAATCAGGATGGATGTGGCAAAGCCCAGGCTTCCCTATTTGGAATGCAAGATTGTTTTTCACTGTAATCTGAATTGTAACGGATGCTCCGCGATTGCGAACATCCATGAAAAGGAGTTCCTTTCGGAAGAAGATTTTGAAAGGGATCTGAAAAAACTAAAAGAATTGTACAGCGGAATCCGGTATCTGAAGCTGTTTGGCGGAGAGCCTCTTTTACATTCGCATTTGGAAGGGATGATTGAACTTGCAAGGAGCTATTTTCCGGATTCAGAGCTGGTTGTTCACAGCAACGGGATTTTGGTTCCGCAGGTTAAGGAATCGCTTCTTGATAAGATGCGGGAAAGCAATGTGGGTTTTGTATTTACCCTGTATCCGCCTACGGGAGTCAGGAAAAGACAGATCGAAGACCGTTTGAACCGGGCAGATGTTCCGTATGAGTTTACCCAGCCCGTTTACGAGTTCAGAAAGTATATAGATCCGAGCGGAAAGATGGATGCCGGAGAGGTTTTCCGCAAATGCGCCAAATGTGTCAATTTATACAGGGGCACGCTTTCCTGCGGATTGGGACACGGGATAGATCTTTTGGAGAGGCGCTACGAAACATCTATTTGTGACTGTAAGTGGGAGCATTGCGTCAACATACACGAAACGAAACTGAACGGTCGGGAAATCAACCTGCTTTTGGATTCGCCGTGCGAGCTTTGCAGATACTGCTCCTATATGGATTACGGAGCGGTTGCCGAAGAGAACTATTATCCCTGGGCGTGCGGGGAAGCAAAGCTGGAGGACTGGCTGCTCGACAGAGCGTAATGTGCCTTGCGTAAGCGTAAGTCAAATACCCCGCTGCAAGCAGACGGGGCATGATTGCAGGATTACGCCCCAAGGGGCGGGGTATTTGACCCTCGCGGCATTCGTCAAATGCTCGTGCAAGCACGGCATTTTCCTCATTGCTTCGCGGGAATAAAGGATATGAAAAAGGGGTTTTACAACGGTGAAAGCAACCTGCTATGGAAAAATCTACAGAATCATCAAAAGACTGATGGATGAGGGAAAGGACCGGTTTATTATTTATCCGTTTGGTGAGCGAGGAAGGCTTGTCAAGCGTGTGTTAAACGAATCGTTTGGAATTACCGAGCAATATCTTTTTGATAAGGTGGCATCGGAAGACACATCCTGTCGCGTGTTTGCGATAAATCAGGCAGATGGGATGGATTTAAACGGGTGTACGGTATTACTGGCGTCGGATAATCCGAATATTTATTCTGATGTCCGGCATCAGGCAATCGTCAGCTTTTCATTTGAAGCAATCGTCGATCTGTTTTCACCATCTTTCTTTTATGACCCGGAGGTTTATTACGACACAAGCTATTACTCCAAAGAACTGCCATCCTATACAAGATATTCCCTGTGCGAAAGCTGTATGAAGGAAATATACGCAAAGGGTATCAAAGGAGCCGTCGCCGAGCTTGGGGTGTTAAAGGGTGAATTCGCAAACATTATGAGTATGTGTTTTCCGGAACGAAAGCTGTATTTGTTTGACACATTTGAGGGAGTTAAGGAAGAGGAACTGCCTCGGGAAGAAGCTGAAATGTGGGATGCAATGCAATTAAAAACTGCGAGCAGATACTTTCGAAATGTACCGGAGGTTGAAACCATTCTTAGAAATATCGCATGGAGAGATCATGCCATTGTAAAAAAAGGTTTTTTCCCGGATACGGTAAAAGGAGACGAGAAGCTTGCGGAGGAGAGCTTCTGCCTTGTTGATGTTGATATGGGATTTTATGAACCGACAAAAGCGGCGTTGAATTATTTTTACGATAAGCTTGCCCCGGGCGGATATATGTTCATCGATGATGTGCGTCATAAGGGGGTTTACTCCGTGCGGCAGGCTTTTGAAGAGTTTTGCGAGGAGAAAAAGCCGGGATATTCGACAATCCAGTATGCGGATGTCGGGCTTGCGGTAGTTTCCAAACCATATCACAAATGAGGTGGACATACATGAATGATCTGATTACGGATTATCTGGAAAATTTTCCGAAAGAATATGAGCATAAGAAGGCGTTTGTATCACCGGAAGAATCCGTTACATATGGGAAGCTTCGGGAAAATGCCCGGTCTGTTGCCACGTTTCTGATACAAAAGAAATTGTTTCATAAACCGATTGCGCTGATTCTGCCGGAGAGTATCGCCTGTGTAGCCTGTTTTCTTGGCGTTGCCTACAGCGGGAACTATTATGCGCCATTTGATCCGGCGATGCCGGAAAACCGTTTGAAAATGGTATTACGGCAGTTCGCCCCCGAATTCGTCATTGTAAAGAAGCAGGATTATTTAAGCATATCGGAAATGACGAAAGAGGCGGGCGTTTCAAAGATTGTGGTATATGAAGATATTGCCACATATGCTGTGGATGCAGATGCTTTACGGGAAACAAGAAACCGATTGACGGATGCGGATTTATTGTATGTGCTGTACACATCCGGTTCTACAGGCACGCCCAAAGGCGTAGCCGTTCCGCATAAAAATGTGAATTTTGTATGTGAAAGCCACAGCAGAGCTTTTTCGTTAAATGGAAATTCTATTGTGGGAAACCAATTTGCCATATATTTTGCCGCCTCTGTCTTTGTCATATATACGACGATACGAAATTATGCAACCTGCCTGATCGGCTTCGGGGAATTGGTGATGAATCCGCACAGATGGAACGAGTATATACAGAGTAACGGTGTCAATACGCTGACAGGGATGCCGGCGACATTTCGTCTGCTGCAAAACAGCGGATGTACGAACGGAACCGCTGTTAAAAATGTGAGCAAGATTATTTTTGGCGGAGACAAAATGTATGTATGGGAAGCCAGAAAGCTATTGCATATATTTGATCATGCCCGTATGTTTTCCGTATTTGGGGCAACGGAGATCGGCGGGATTACTTTTACAATCGAAGTCAACCAATGGCTGGAATATAAAAAAAGAGCGGATGACGAAATCTTGCCGATGGGAAGGAAATTCGACAATGTCGATATTCTTTTGCTCGATGAAAAAATGGAAAGAGCGCAAGAGGGGGAGATGTATATCAGATTCTCGGCAATACCATACGGATATTATGATAATGCCGAAAAGACTGCGGAAGCGTATGTGCAGAATCCTGTGAATCCACATTATCCGGAGAGGGTGTTCAAAAGCAGGGATAAGGTAAAACTGAATGACGAGGGAATCTATGAATATCTTGGAAGAATGGATTTTATGATAAAAAGGCACGGGTATCGGATAGAGCCGGGAGATATTGAAAATGCGGCATATCACTGCAACGGTGTTGAGCAATGCTGCTGTATCTATGTGGAGGATGAAGAACAGCTGTATCTGTTTTATGCCGGTGAGTTGAAAGAAGCGGAGTTTTACAAAAGCATTAAGAAGGAACTGCCGTCCTATATGATGCCAAACAGGATTATAAAGCTTGAGGAGCTGCCGCTGAATATCAACGGAAAGTATGATCGAAAAGCGTTAGAAATGATTGCGAGGCAGGGATAGGAAACAAGAGGTTTTAAAGCAGGGGAAAGGTAGTGCGAACCGTATGGATATGAGAGATGAAATTAAGGCGATATTAAAGAAAATGAAGGGGGAATGGTTTGAGGAGGAAGAAAACCTTTTTTCGGATGGTTATATTGATTCGTTTGAATTGATACGTTTGATTGTGGAATTGGAGGAAGCATTCCATATAAAGATTCAGGACGACAAGGTAAGCCCGGAGTCGTTTAACAGTATTGACAGAATATGCAAGCTGATAACGAATGCAAAAAAGGAAGGATAGCATTATTATATGATTCGCTTTACAAATGATACGCATGATTTTTTTGAAAACCATAATGAGGAAATCGTTTTATGGGGAGCGGGAAATGCCGGATATTTCGTCGGAAACTATATGGATCGCTGTGGTATGAATGGGTTTTGCTATGTCGATGAGAATCGTATACATGATGGCGTGGTATGTAACGGTAAACGAGTTTACAAACCAAATGAATTACTGAAAGTTGGGAAAAAATACCGTATTGTTATTACGCCATACATATATCAACCAATACTGGATCAAATAGCAGAGTATGATTGGAGAGTGAAAGGGTTGGATCTGCTGTGTCTGCTACCCAAATTCAAAAGCATAGAGCATGATGCGGAGAGGTATAACATTAACAAATTACTTTCCTATTTCAGAAATAAGTTAATAACAGCGCCTATGCCGACCTTCATTTCAAATAATTGTATCGCCGGACATATCTACGACCTGACGGACAGTCTTTTGCAGTCACCAACAATTAACACAGGTTTTGGAGCCGATGCATATCTGAAGTTTTGTGAAAACTACAGACATTATATGGATTGTACGCCGGAAGGAATACATACGTTCCGATTTGCTGATCAAAACAATGGAACCATCAGAGAAGAATTTGCCGCATATTTGGATGATATCGAGGTTTGTTTCGGGCATAACTATAAAGCTGAAGATATCGTAGAACGATGGGAATTATTGTCTAAACGCTGCGATAAAGAAAATATAGTTTTTATCCTGTCGGATTATCATTTTTATCTGACACCGGATATTAGGAAACGATTTGCGACGCTGCCGAAAAAACATTACACCATATATTCACGATGCGGAGTGATTGATCCTTCCATAGATGCGGAAAACTCGATATATCTGAATCACTATATATTTGATTGGCATGACAGGGCGATAGAAAACGTATTTGATTTGGTTGGCTGGATTAACAGCATGGGAGAGCGTTGAACTATGAATGCCAAATTAACCAGGACCGTGCTGGATGACAATCGAATATGGTTTACGGATCACAGGTACGCGGCGCTGTTTAGTTATGATTTAGAAAAGGGGGAATGTGAACTCCTTACCTATTTAAAATCTGAAGATTTGCTACAGAACGACGAGATGACCGTGGCAGCAAGATATGGGGAAAAAATAGTCATAGTGCCGGTTCAAGGCAATGAAGTCATGGTTTACGATCTTGATAAAAGAACGTTAAGGTGCTATCAAATCAACCGCAAAACGGAAGGCGTCGGATATTGTAACGCTGTCATTACAGACAGACTTTTATGGATTACGCCATGCAGGGAGCGGAATATCATTTGTTTTGACATGGAAAAAGAAAGTGTGATGTATTTTGGCGATGCTGACATTCCGTTTAATGATGAAGGCGAAGAAAATTTCGGATATGCCGTATATGCGGAACATAGCATATGGATGCCCTGTGTATTCGCCAATATGGTCATAGAATTTGATACAGATAAAAGGGTGTTTAGAAAGCATACCATTGAAATAGACGGATGTATGTGTGGGGTGATTTGTTATTGCAATGAGAAATTCTATATCTTAAATATCAAAAATAACAGCCTGGTTGAATGGATACCGGGTGGGGATGCAAAAGAATTATGTGAGACGCCTTTTCCGGCAGGGGAAAGAGAAGCGACACTCAAAGCACATAAGTATGGCGAGGATATTATATTCATGCCGCGTAATACAGATGGCATTTGGGTGTTTCATTCGAGATACAAGAAGTGGAGAAAGATAGCTGATAAGCTGCTGGTATCCTCCCTTTATGAAGAAGCTGTCATTGTGGGAAATAAAGTCTATGGGTTTGATCTCGGGGAAGGCATCCATTTTGTCTGGGATCACGATACGGACGAGGTGGAATTTTTTGAAATCGAATATCCAAAGAGTGTTGAGTGGTTGCTTACGGGTATGAATTTCTCATATCGAATAAAGAACAATATGCCAGTAACCTATCTGGAGAGCGAATGTGGGTTATCCGATTATTTAATGGCATTGTCCAAGTGGAGGCATGAAAGCTGATATGAAAAAGCTGGTCATCTATGGCGCACAGGGCTATGCGCTCGGGGCTTATAAGGCGATCAAGGCATTATATCCGAAAAGGCAGGTAATCTGTTTTCTTGTAACGAGGATGGGAATGAACGCTTCCAGACTGGGGGAGATTCCGGTTTGTGAAATCGCTGGCTTCGCGGGCGGCATGAAAAGGGAGGAGAAGGATGCGAATGAGGTCTTAATCGCTACGCCGGATAATGTGCAGTCGGACATTGAAGAAACATTGGAGAACTATGGCTTTAAGAACTATCGCCGGCTCGATTCGGAAAGATGGTCGCAGTTGATGTCCATGTATTTTACAAAGACCGGACAGTTTACGCCGCTATCCTCTCTTCCCGTCGGATTCGGCAAGCCCTTTATCCGAACCTATATGGCAAGCTCTTCCAGCGACAGGCTCTTAAAGAATCTGATTGCTGTGCCGGATGAGATATTCCCGGTACATGCCGGTGCTTCCATTGATACATTTGCGCTGGCGGAGATAAGGGATAACGGCGGAGAGAATATATCTGTCAAAAACAAGAATTATTCGGAACTGACCGTCCTTTACTGGATGTGGAAAAACAAATTGTGCGTGACCGGTACGGAAGACGGAGAGGCGGACCAGTATTTCGGATTGGCGCAGTACCGCAGGGTACTGATGTTTTCCGATGATGACATGACCCGGATCGTTGACAATGATGTAGATGCGATACTTCCGTATCCGATGCCGTATGAGCCGGATATCGAGGCACATCATAAGCGGTACTTAAAGGATGAGGACTGGGATGCCGTTCTTCGCGCACTCGAAGAGCTTCAGCCTGCGTATGCAGACGATCTGCCGGGGGTGCTTGCCCAGCAATGGCTTTACAATTACAACATTATTCTCGCGAAAAAGGGCGTGCTTCGGGAATACTGCGAGTGGCTGTTCCCAATCCTTGAGAGGGTGGAGGAATACTCCGTACCAAAGGGCGTTGATCGGCAGGACCGGTATATTGGATATGTGGCGGAAACCCTTGAGACTTTATATTTCATAAAGAACGCAGATAGATTGAATGTATTCCATACGGGCTGCAAGCAATATGTTTGAGGCTGGAAGTGCTTTCAGAAATCGACAGGATCTATATACAAAGGACTATACAAAGGATAAGGATGTGATCTGCCTTCCCGTATATATGCTTCCGTTTATCTGATCGACTGTATGACGATTATGAGCGAGCCTGTTTTGAAGACTATTCCGGTTCCTGCCAGTGGGATTGATGGATTTGGGATCAAGTTCTATTTTTCGAAGCATACGCGCAGCCCTGTCAAACAGGATAATACGCAGACGGCAGAAGAAACAGCCGATTAAATGTCCATATTGACCGATTATTCCAGAGCAGGGTTGCTCTGGATTTTTTTTGCTATATTTCAATAGGGTAAAAACGGTATCTCATATTATGCCGACTGGGGGACGCTTTTGGGCGCGGTACGGCATGGCGGTTTCGTCCCATGGGACGATGACCTGGACATCTGCATGAAACGGGATGATTATGTCCGGTTCCGTGAGCTTGCGGACAATCAGCTGCCGAAGGGATATACCATCCACGATTATAAGAACAAGGAAGCATTCCTCGATTTCCCACCGTTTCTTGTTAATCCTTTCTCCGTCAAGGGGGTTTGATTACCGAATAGACACGAAAAACGACCGAATAGACATATTCGAAAACACCTTTTCATTATTTTCATATAAAATAGGAGAGTTATCTTGCAACCAAACTGAATATCATACTGTCAGGAGCAGACTAATGAACGAGCCTATTGATATAGAGGTTGTGATTGATGAAGAATACATCGATCCGAAGGTAATGATCCTTACAAAAGAAAAAACACAGCAGGTGGAAAACATCATCTGTGCCATCGAAAACGTGCCCGACAGCGGCTTCTCCCTGATACCGGCGACCAGCGAGGACAATGAGAAGCTGGAATTCATTTCTCAGAGAGATATCGTGAGGATATTTACAGAGGACAGAAAGCTCATGCTTCAGACAGATGCACAGACATATGTCTGCAAAAGCAGTCTTTCGGGGATTGAGGAGGTCCTTAATCCTGTGCGATTTATCCGGATATCTCAATCCGAGATCATCAACATATACAAGGTGAAGCGGTTTGACATCAGTATTGCCGGGACTATCGGAGTCGAGTTTGAAAACGGCACGAAAACATGGGCCTCGAGACGCTGTGTAAAACAGATAAAGAACATTTTGAAAAACAGGTGATCATAGGGAGGCAGTCATGAAATTTTATCAAAGAGTGATCTTTCTGGCATCGATCGGTTTTGGGCTGGGCGCTATCATCGGTCCTGTTATCACTGCCATCACCGGTACTATGGCGGCTTCTGACGGGACACTTCATCTTGTTTCTGATGGACTGGTAGCCTCCGTAGGGAATCCTATTGCCGCATTTATAATACAGGCGATCGTATCGGGGCTGTACGGCGCGGTGGCCATGGGGGGCTCGGCTGTTTACAGCATTGAAGAATGGAGCCTTTTCAGGTGTACCTTCACACATTATATTCTGGTAATGGTTGGGATCTATGTTACCGGGTTCATATGCCGCTGGTTTGGGTTAAAGGATATTGAGGGTCTTTTGTTCATGCTGCCCTTCATGACCGTTCCATATATCATAATATGGCTCGCCATATATTTGTCATACAAGACCCAGCTGAAGGAAATAAACGCTGAATTGAACAATATTAAGAGCAGCGCCGGGGAGGGAGCATGAAGAGTCTAAAGATATTGGTTACAGGCAGGAACAGACGGATCGCTTCCGACATATGCGAGCATCTTTCCAATGACAGGGGATATATCCCAATGAAATGCGGGGCTTCAAAGAAGGCTCTGTTTGACAAGGCATTGAATGAATATCCGAATGTAGTCATCATATGCACGGGTGACGAGAATGAGGAAACGATCAAGGTGTTTGATATCCTTCGTGAGATCGCGAAGGTCGGTGCTCTTGAGGTCATAGTCATCGCGAACGACCATGACAGGAAGGCTTTTATGTCAAATTCAAAGCTTGAAAGATTCTTCCTGTTGTCAAGGCCCGTTTCTCTTCTCGCGCTTTATCAGAAGCTTGAGGAATTCGAAGAGAAATTCGGCGGAAATGAGATATCCCTGCAATTGGAGGAATATATCAACGACAAAAAGCAGATAGAATTTGAGAGAAAGCACATCCTTGTTGTGGACGACGATCCGGAACAGCTGATGATGATCAAGGAACACCTGCAGGAATTCTATGAGGTAACCGTAATAAACGGCGGCAAGAATATCCTTCGCGTGCTTAAGAAATTCAAGGTCGATCTAATTCTGCTTGATTATATGATGCCGGAAATGGACGGGCCTTCGGTGCTCAAGCTGATCAGGCAATATCCGCAATACGAGGAGATCCCTGTGGTTTTCCTGACAGGAATGGCTGAACGCGATACGATAATGGAGCTTTTTGTACATTACAAACCGCAGGGCTATGTACTCAAGCCCTCAAAAAAATCCGAGATCGTCGCGAAGATCATAGATGTTCTGGGCTGAAAACAAAGGAGGAGCATTGGGCATGGATATAAGCTTTTTGGATGAAAAGGGCATCTCAACCAAAGACGGGATAGGATATACCGGAAATCAGGAAAAATACATTTCCGCTATTCAGCGATATTTCAAGGGCTATGAAAACAACAAAAAGCAGGTCATAGATTATCTTGAAACGTCAGATCTGGAAAATTACTGCATCAAGGTCCATTCGCTGAAGAGCAATTCCAAGATGATAGGAGCGTCCGCGCTTTCAAGCGCGTTTGAAGAGCTTGAGACGGCTTCCAGAAATAATGACCTTGAGACTGTAAAGGCAAAGACCGGGCCCGCTCTCAAAATGTATTCGGAAGTGATCGAGATCCTTCGTCCTCTCGGTGAAGCGGAAGCCGTAAAGATAAGCGGTGAATTGTCCGCAGATGAAGCGAAAAAGACAGCGGAGGCGCTGCTTAATGCATTGGATGATTTTGATGATGAGCTCTCGCTTGAGCTTGCGGGCAAGCTTTCAAATTACCCTTTCAGGATCACTCAGAAGCAAAAGCTGAGAGAAGCCACGGACAATATCCGGGACTTTTTGTATGATGAGGCCGCGGAGCTTATCCGCGAGATCGTTCCCTCAATCGACGGAGATTAAAAAATGGAAAAATCACGCACGGAGATACTGGAGAAGGAAAACAAGATCCTGAAAAGAGAGAATGACCGGCTCAAGCAGGATCTTGCCATGCTGTCAAATCTGACTGATTACGCATCGAGATTGAGGAATTTCAATGAAGGAAGGGTTGTGGCTGCCAACGAGGCCAAGAGCAATTTCCTTGCCAATATGTCACATGAGATCCGGACTCCCATGAATGCCATAATCGGAATGGATGAGATGATCCTCCGTGAGACGAAGGAGCCGAAGCTGATCAAATACGCGACCGATATCAAAAGCGCAAGCAAGACGCTTCTCTCCATTATCAACGATATTCTCGATCTCAGCAAGATAGAGTCGGGAAAAATGGAGATATTGCCTGTAGAATATGAGACCTCGTCGGTTCTTAATGATATCGCAAATATGACGCGAAGCAAGGCTCAGGATAAGGGGCTTTCATATGAGCTTGACGCGGACGAGGATATCCCGGCAGTCCTTTTTGGCGACGAGATCAGGATACGCCAGATCATGCTGAATCTCGTCAACAATGCCATCAAGTACACCGGTGAAGGCGGAGTGACAGTCCTGATATCTTTTGACCGTAATACTGAAAAACTCAAAATTGTCGTGAAGGACACCGGCATTGGCATAAAGCCGGAGGATATGGAGAAGCTTTTCAAATCCTTCCAGAGGCTTGAGGAAACAAGAAACCGCAATATTGAAGGGACGGGGCTGGGGCTCAATATCACCAAACAGCTTGTGCATTTGATGGACGGTTCCATTGAAGTTGAGAGCGAATATGGCAAAGGAACTGTTTTCTGTGCCGAGGTATCGCAAAGGATCATAGATCCGACGCCAATTGGGGATTTTACGGGAAGGCTCGAGGACGCGGTTGCTCAAAATCCCGCTTACAAGCCTATCCTTGTGGCGCCGGGTGCCAGACTGCTGATAGTGGATGACAACGACATGAATCTTGAGGTCATC
>JAFRIL010000119.1 GCA_017432845.1 Lachnospiraceae bacterium
AAAAAAATTAAAAAAAATGGACCGTCCCCACTGTTTCATTTGTTCATCGGTTAAGAAATATCACAGATGTGACGATATATTACAAAAGGAGTGTCGCCCATGCAAATTCGACTTCGTCGAATAGGGCTCCACGTGTAGGCAGGGTCTTCCCACTTCGTGGGCCCTCCTACCAACATAAGGTGAAACGGAGTTCGCCTTAACAGTATCTGCAAAAGAAAAGATAAGGATATCATTCGTTTGCAGCGGTATTTTTATATTCTGAAATACTACGGAGGAAAACGGTTATGATGCGAATCACCAACGCCATGATGACGTCCAACACCAAGAATAATATCAATATCAACAAGCTCAACGAGGACAGGCTTAATACGCAGATCTCAACGGGGCAGGTCATTTCCCGTCCTTCCGAGGATCCGGTCGTTGCCATCCGCGCGCTTCGTCTTAATACGAATCTTTCACAGCTTACCCAGTATTACAAGAAGAACATTCCCGATGCACAGGCGTGGATGAATGTTACGGAGACCGCGCTCAAGCAGACAAATGAGATATTTACGAATATCAAAGAGAATCTGACTGCAGGTGCCAGCGATAATCATACCGCAACCGACCGCCAGAAGATACTCGAGAGTCTCAAAGGCCTTCGTTCGGAGCTTTACTCTTCGGGTAATGCCGACTATGCGGAGCGTACCGTATTTACCGGATACAGGACCGGGGAGTCACTCACATTCCTTGCGACAGATAAGGATCTTAACTGGAATTACAAGATCCATGAGACATTTGATGTCAATTCACTTGAAACGTTCAACTATGTTACCTGCGGAACACAGAATACAGCCACACCTCCGGCTGAAGATTATCAGACTGACGAGAAATATGTAACGCGAAATGATATCAGCCGTATCAGACTGGCATATGATACATTGGATAAGAATCTTGCCGATGGCACCATCAAGCTGACAGCCGGTGAAGGCGGGTCGGCAGTAACAGATAACATCGCTTATAAAACAAAGTCCATCGCTGGCCTGAGTCAGGCTAAGATCGACGAGATCTATACAGACATTCCGGATAACGAGGCTGTATTTATCCCTGAAACGGGTGAACTGCTCCTTAGCAAGGGTGCGGCTGCGAAGTATACAAAGTTCTTTAGCGATAATTTGGATAAATCCCCTGCTCCTTCGGCATCGTTTGAATATGACAAGGACCAGTGGCAGTCGGGGGATCTTCGCCCCGAGCACTATTTTGCCTGCGTTCAGACTGATGAGGACGGTAAGGACATATATTACAACTATGATCCCAAGCTTGACGGTTCCGGAAAGCCTCTTGTTCCCACAGAGCCGGATCCGAACAAACCTCACTTCGTAAACCAGGATCTTGAAGTGGAGATCAGCTTTAATCAGAAAATTACTATTAACACGCACGCAAATGAAGTGTATACTCATGATATAGGTCGTGATGTGGATGAACTTCTTGCGGCAACACAGGCCACCGTCGATGCGGATGAAAAGCGTTCAACTCTGAAGAAAGCACTTTCTTCCATGACGGAAGGAACTACTGAATATGAAGAGACTCAGAAGAAGCTTGCCGCAGCAGAAAAAGAGTTCTCGTTCAGAAAAGATAAGATGCAGAAGCTGTTTTCTGCGGGACTCGATACTTTTGCCGGTTATGCGGACAGAAATGATGTGGCGATCGCCAATATCGGAAGCATGCAGTCAAGACTCACCATCACCAAGGAACGTGTTGCGGACCAGCTCCAGAGCTTCAAGGAGCTTGCTGATTCAAACATCAACGCGGAACTTACGGAATCATCCATTGATTTTGCAAGCGCAAAGCTTGCGCTTGAAGCGGCCCAGCTTGCAGCGGGCAAGATAGCGCAGCAGACACTTCTTAATTATTTGTAAGAATTGGAAACATAAACAACCAACATCTGCTTCGCATTCCTGACAAAAAGGAGGTCACAAAAACATGAAGATCACAACAAAGCTGTTCGGTCAGATAGAAGTTGACGAGGATAAGCTCATTAAGTTCCATCAGGGGATCGTCGGATTTCCCGAACTTACTGATTTTCTCCTTGTTCATGACAGCGAATCCGAAGGAGGTATCAGGTGGATGCAGTCCATACAGGAGCCGGCCTTTGCAATGCCGGTCATTGACCCGCTGATCGTGATGCCTGATTATAATCCGCAGATAGAAGATGATCTTCTGCAGCCCCTCGGTAACATGACCGAAGACAATACGCTTGTTCTTGTTACGATCACGGTCCCTCATGAAATAGAGAATATGACGGTCAATCTCAAGGCGCCAATCGTTATCAACGGCGAAAATCGCAAAGCCAACCAGATCATCACTGATGAGGAAAAATACCCCGTCAAGTTCCCGATCTATCAGATATTAAAAGACAATATGGAAAGGGCAGGTGAATGATATGCTGGCATTATCGAGAAAAAAGAACGAAGCACTTGTCATAGACAACAGGATAGAAGTAACGATCTTAGAGATCAAAGGAGACCAGGTTAAGGTCGGCATATCCGCTCCCAAAGAGGTTCCGATCTATCGTAAGGAAGTATTCCTGCAGATCCAGGAAGCAAACAAGCAGGCCCTCGAGACGGAAGGCCTTGAAGCCCTGAAAAAAATTTTTTAAATAAGGGTTAAGTTATTAAATCACTGTGTCGATATAGAACATAAGAAACCATAGGTTTCGCTATTTTTGTTATGTTTTACACGTTGATCACATGGAGGTGATAAAAATGGCAATAGAACCGATCAACAGTGCAATGACTTTTAATGCACAGCCGGTAGCATCGCAGATATCTGCGCCGAGACCGGTAGAAAAAAGCGCGGATGAATTCACGGAAGGGTCTATGCAAAATGCTGCACAGCCGGTGGACAATGTTACTTTGTCGGTAAATGCAGCTCAGGCCAAGGATGGCGAAAACGGTAACGGACAAAGCTCACAACAGCAGGAGCCCAGCGCAAGCGCTGAGGCCGTTAAGAAGGCTGTTGAGGAGATGAACAAGAAGATGGCGAACTCGGTCGCTCAGTTCGGTATTCATGAGGAGACCAATCACATCACCATCAAGATTGTTGATAAGGAAACCAAGAAAGTCATCAAAGAGCTTCCTCCCGAGAAAACTTTGGATATGATTGCCAAGGTTTGGGAAATGGCCGGACTCCTCGTGGACGAGAAAAGGTAAGGAGGACGACGTATGGGTAGAATCAGAATAACAGGTATGAATTCGGGCCTTGATACCGACTCTATGGTCAAGGAACTCGTTAATGCATACGAGAAACAGGGTGAAAAATACACCAAGAAGAAGACCAAGACCGAGTGGAAGCAGGAAGCCTGGACCACGCTGAACAATAAGATCAAGACGTTCTTTTCCAAGCAGGCCGGCAATATGAGGTTTTCTTCGTCATACAGCAAGAAGTCAACAACAGTCTCCGATTCAACGAAGGCTTCGGTTGTTACGAGCTCAAATGCCGTAAACGGATCCCAGACGCTTAAGGTCAACAAGCTTGCAGCAGCAGGTTACCTTACCGGTGCCAAGCTTGAGAAGACTTCGGGTGAAGTTACAAATGATACCACACTTGAAGAACTTGGATATACATTTGCAGATACAACGCTGAACATCGGCAGGGGCGTCAAAAAAGCAGACGGAACATATTCCGAGGGATATGTTGATCCCCCTATAGCGATCAGTAAAGATATGACACTCAAGCAGTTCACGGATCAGGTATCCGCAGCAGGCTATAATGCAAACTTCGATGAGTCGACGGGAAGACTGTTCATCAGCAGCAAGGAATCAGGCGTCAAGAACGATTTTACGATCGAGGCGGATAGTACCGATCCGAACAGTGCAAAAGCACTGAAGGCACTTGGACTTGAAGTTACGGATGCCGAGGGCGGCGCATATATGACTCACGGCTCGGATGCCGAGATAGAGCTTAATGGTGCGAAGTTTAATTCGGCAAGCAATACATTCGCGATAAACGGTCTTACGATCACTGCCAAGGAAGTTACATCCGGAACGATATCTCTTGTTACCGATACGGACTACAATGAGATATA
>JAFRIL010000120.1 GCA_017432845.1 Lachnospiraceae bacterium
ACGGGGGTGAATCAATGGAAAACACTTTAAACAAACTGCTTTCGCCGATACTGCTCGTGGCGGGACTTGCACAGGTGGTAATAGCGCTTGTCATGGACATCGCCGGTAGCAAATCACAGATCCGGGGGCTGATGCTCGTGCTCGGAATAGTGCTCTTTTTCATAGGGCTGTATCTGTTCCCGACGCAGAAGCATCACAGAAAGATCGTATATGTCATCTTCCTGTTCCCGCTTCTGTTCACGTTTGCCGTGACGGTAATCATTCCGCTCGTTCTCGGTATCTGTTATTCGTTCACGGACTGGACGGGTATCAAGTTTTCGAATGTGGTGGGATTTTCGAACTATACGACAATGTTCAAGGATCCGGCCTTCATCTGGTCGATACTGATCACGTTCATATTTGTGGCACTTAATATGATACTGATCAACCTGATCGGATTCCTGCTGGCGCTCCTTTGCACATCGGGACTTAAGGGCGGCGGATTTTTCCGCGCTTCATATTTCCTGCCGAACCTTATCGGCGGTATCGTTCTCGGTTATATATGGCAGTTCGTTTTCAACAACGTTGCGATCAAGATGACAAACAACATATCATGGCTGGTTCAGTCCAAGACGGCACTCCTTGCGATCGTTGTCGTATACATCTGGCAGTACGGCGGTTATATAATGCTCATCTACATCACGGGTCTGACACAGATCCCCGGCGATGTACTCGAGGCAGCCAGGATCGACGGAGCGAACCCCGTGCAGACGCTGTTTAAGGTCAAGATCCCGATGATCGCATCAACGTTTACGATATGTACGTTCCTGACACTTACGAACGCTTTCAAACAGTTTGACGTTAATATGGCACTTACAAACGGTGCCGGATCCGTTCCCGATTTCATGGGTAACTACCTCTCGAACGGTACTCAGATGCTTGCACTTAACATATACAACACTGCGATTTCCAAGAACAATTACGCACTCGGTCAGGCGAAGGCTGTATTCTTCTTTATCATACTTGCCATCGTATCGCTGATCCAGGTTCGCGTTTCGAATAAGAAGGAGGTGGAACTGTAATGGGTGAAGGAAGACAGGTCGGAAAAGGGACCAAGGTACGTGCACTCATATGCACGGTTGTGGGGATATTCATTGCGGTATATATACTGTTCCCGTTTTTCCTCGTTCTTTTGAATGCATTCAAGAACCAGGCATCCATAGTTGCAAACCCGATAGGATTTGCGGGCTCATCCGTAGCCCAGCTTCGCACCAACCTTTCGGCGGTTGTCAACAATCCCAACTTCAGCTTCTGGTTTGCATTCGGAACATCGGCGATCATTACGGTCATCTCGCTCATCCTTCTGGCTGTGCTCGGAGCCATGGCTGCCTGGGTGATTTCGCGTAATAACAAAAAGAAATGGTCGATCGCGATCTACATGATCTTCATCGCATCGATGATCATACCTTTCCAGGTTGTAATGCTTCCGCTGATCAGTACGTTCAGGGATGTGGGCAAGTTCGTCGGTATCAATATGCTGCAGTCCATCCCCGGTATCGTATTCGCGTACTGCGGATTCGGCGGAGCGATGACAGTGTTCATCCTTGCCGGATTCATAAAGGGTGTGCCCTATGATCTCGAAGAAGCAGCCGCGATAGATGGATGCTCACCGGAAGGGACCTTCTTTCGGGTAATACTTCCGCTGCTCAAGCCGGTCATCACAACGGTAACGATCCTTAACGGAATGTGGATATGGAATGACTACCTTCTGCCGTCACTTATGCTCGGACAGAACGGCAAGGTCAAGACACTTCCTGTTGCCGTGCAGGCATTCGTGGGATCTTACGTCAAGCAGTGGGATCTGATCCTTACTGCAGCACTTCTTGCGATACTGCCTATGATCATCATCTTCCTGATCGCTCAGAAGCAGATCATGGACGGAATGATCGAAGGAGCTGTCAAGGGTTAAGAAATGAGTGATTTTAACAGCCGTCTCGCCGGGTACTATGACGAGCTAAGAAGTCTGTATCTTGGTCTGTATAACAACGACGAGCAGGCGTTTGATTATTTTCTGTCGATGCTGGGGCGGTGTGAGAGCCGCCGCAGCAGCAGTCTTCGCGCATGGGACGAAAAGCGCTGCCGCACCAACGGCAGGTCTTTGTGGTACAAGGACAATAAGCGTTTCGGGATGCTGGCGTATGTTGACAGCTTTGCGGATACGCTTGAAGGTGTCCGCTCACATCTGTCATATATCTCGGAATTAAAAGTGAATTATCTTCATCTCATGCCGCTCTTAAAAAGCCCGAGGGGTAAGAGCGACGGCGGTTACGCCGTGTCTGATTTTCGCACCGTGGACGAAAGGTTCGGCACGATGGAAGATCTGGCAAGTCTGTCCGGCGACTGTCACGATAGAGGGATCAGTCTCTGCCTTGATTTTGTCATGAACCACACGAGTGAGGATCATGAATGGGCAAGACGTGCAAGGGCAGGGGAAAAAGAATACCAGGACAGGTATTTTTTTTACGATGACTGGGATGAACCATCCCATCTTGAGGCAAGCCTTCCCGAAGTGTTCCCGACGACTGCGCCGGGGAATTTTACATGGTGTGAAGGTGCGGGCAAAGTCGTTATGACGACATTCTATCCCTACCAGTGGGATCTTAATTATCACAATCCCGTAGTCTTTAATGATATGACGGAGAACATGCTGTTTTTGTGCAATCACGGCGTTGATATCGTGCGCCTTGATGCGACCCCGTACATATGGAAGACGCCGGGTACGAACTGCAGGAATCTTCCGGAGGTCCACACGCTTGTGCGGATGATGAGGATCGCGTGTGAGATAGTCGCTCCCGGAACGCTGCTCCTTGGTGAGGTCGTCATGGAACCGAAGGAAGTCGTTCCGTATTTTGGCACGCTCGAGCGTCCGGAATGCCACCTTCTTTATAACGTTACGACAATGGCGAGCACATGGCATACGGTTGCGACAAAGGATACGAGGCTTCTGGCCGACCAGCTCGGCAAGGTATTTTCGCTTCCGAAGGACTATGTTTTTCTGAATTACCTTCGCTGTCACGATGATATCGGATGGGGACTCGACTATGATTTCCTGGCGCAGTTCGGTATTGATGAGGTTGCCCATAAACGTTTTCTGAATGATTTTTTCCGTGGGTATGTTTATGGGAGCACCTCGCGCGGTGAACTGTATAACGATGATCCCAGGCTTGGCGATGCGAGGCTTTGCGGAACGAGCGCTTCGCTTTGCGGGATTGAGGCGGCCGAATACGAGAATGATGAGAACAAGCTTTGGACGGGTATTGCGCTTGATATAATGCTCCATGCGTTTTTGCTCACTCTTTCGGGGATCCCGGTCCTGTATTCCGGGGACGAGATCGGGCAGCTTAACGATTATTCATACAGGGATGATCCCGAAAAAGCGGCTGACAGCCGGTATCTGCACCGCGGAAAGCTGTCGTGGGGAGCCGTTGCAAACCGCAAGAAGAGATCGAGCCGGGAAGGCGCGATCTATGGCGCGATCCGCCGCCTTGAAAAGTATCGCAGCAGCCGCAAAGTGTTCGTAAATGATGCCGATACGTGGATCGTTCCGGCAGACTGCGGATACGGCGACCACTCGGTGCTTGGTATCGGAAGATACTATGACGGCGAGAAGCTTCTGGCGTTCTTTAATTTTTCGCCCGATACAAAATACGTTCACACACAGGAGAGCGAAGAATACACATCTTTTGAAGGGGCCGCATCTCATGTGGATTCCTTCTGTCTTTCCGGCTACGGATTTGCCTGGTATTATAAGAAATACGATTGACCATTTCGTGCTATAATCATTATTGAGACAGGGGGACGGTTCCTTTTGAGACAGAGGGACGGTTCCTTAGTCTCAAAAAATTGAGACAAAGGAACCGTCCCCTTGTCTCAAAAACGGAGGGCACAGGATGAACAGGCAGATCAGGATGAGTGTTTCGTCAATGACACGTACAAAAGACTCAAAGGCTGTATATGTTCTTTTCGAGGACGGCGCAAAGAGCGCCGAGATAACGCTTCCCGAATTAAAGCTTGTAAACAACAAGGGCTTTTCAGACGATGAGATATCCCAGCTTACGGATTATGTGCAAAACGAACAGGACAGCATTTACGATCTGGCAAAACAGATCGATCCGATGAAAGCGTTCCTGGGTAAATAGGGTATTAGAAAGGGGATACGGTACCGATGGCAGAACTTAAATGTCCTCACTGCGGACAGGCATTCACGGTTGATGATGCCGAGCTTTCGTCGATCATAGCGCAGATAAGGGACAAAGAATTTGACAAGGATGTTTCCGGAAGAGTGAAGGAACTTGAAGAGCACATGAAGCAAAAGCATGAGCTCGAGCTTAGCGCGCGCGAAAATGAGATAAAGCTTGCCGCAAGGAATGACCATGAAAAGGAAATCAAGGAGCTGCAGGAGAAGCTGAGGGATGCAGAGGACCGTGCAAAAGATCTTGCAAACAAGCTTGAGGGTGCAGAGGATAAAAAAGCACTTGCCGTAATGGAAGCGGTCAGTGCCGCACAGGCACAAAAGCATGATCTTGAAAACAGGCTCGCGCAGCAGAAGGAAAAAGAGGAGCTTCTCCTTAAGCAAAAAGACGAGCAGATCGCGTATTACAAAGACATGAAGACGCGCATGTCGACCAAGATGGTCGGTGAGACGCTTGAGCAGCACTGCGAGAATGAGTTCAATTCACTCCGTGCGACCGCATTTCGAAATGCTTACTTTGAAAAGGATAACGATATAAGGTCCGGCAGCAAAGGCGACTACATATACCGCGAGACAGATGAGAACGGCGTGGAGATAATATCCATCATGTTCGAGATGAAGAACGAGATGGATGAGACCGCGACCAAGCACAGGAACGAGGATTTCTTCAAGGAACTTGACAAGGACCGTACGGAGAAAAAATGTGAATATGCCGTTCTCGTATCCATGCTTGAGAGCGACAGCGAGCTGTACAACGCGGGGATAGTTGATGTCTCGTACAGATATGACAAGATGTATGTTGTGCGGCCGCAGTGTTTCATCCCCATCATCACGCTCCTTAGAAATGCCGCATTTACGGCATTGTCATACAAGCAGGAGCTGGAGATGGTCCGCAATCAGGATATCGACATATCAAACTTTGAGGAGAGCCTGTTAAAGTTTAAAAATGATTTTGGCAGGAATTACGAGATCGCTCATTCGCATTTCGACAAGGCGATCGACGAGATAGACAAGACCATATCGCATCTCGAGAAGGTCAAGAAGGAACTTCAGGGCTCCGATAACCAGCTTAGGATCGCAACTGGCAAGGTCGAGGATGTGACTGTAAAAAAACTCACAAAAGATAACCCGACGATGCGAAAAAAGTTTGAGGACCTGGCGAAAGCCGACGGCACCTGATTTTGCTTGAAAATCACACGGATAAAATGTATCATTTACTTACATGTTTTACTTATTTGAAACTTGATAAGGAGAAAACGAAAATGAAAATGCAAAAGAGATTATTCATGTTTTTGATGGCAGGGCTTCTGTCAATAGGATGCACGCTTCCCGTTATGGCTACCGAGATGGATGAGGACAGCGCGGGTAACGTGTTCATATCAGGAGATAACGTTTCGGTTCCCAACCTTAGTGCATTCTGTACGATCGCAGCGGGACAGAACCTTGAGATCAGCGATCTTGATGCGGAAGGCGGCCTGATGGCAGCCGGACAGATGCTTTCGGTTTCGGGAGCAAATATCGGAGAGAGTGTCTTTGTTGCGGGAAACATTATCACCCTCAATAATCTTGAAGCACACGGCAACATTTTTGCCGCGGGCAATTCGATCAAGATCATCGGCAATTGCGAGGCAAAGGGAATATATGCGGCCGGAAGTGATTTTGAATTCGACGGTACGGCACAGTGCATCAACGTTGCTGCAAAGAACGTTACGATAAAGGGTGAGATAGACGGCGATGTAAACATCTCTGCGGAAAAGGTCGAGATAGCCGAAGGTGCCGTCATCACGGGAAAGCTTGATATCGAGAGTGTGAATGAACCGGATATCGCTGACAGTGCCCAGATAGGAGATGTTGAATTTGAGCAGACCGAAGCTGAAGATGACGGTACGAGCATCGGAAGCAGGATCGTAAAAAAGATCACGTCAGGTCTTTACTGGATCGTTGCAATGGCTGCATTCGGAATGCTGCTTTGCTGGCTGTTCGCTCATCACATCGAAGAGGCGGCAGTGATGATAAGAGAAAAGACCGGCGCCATGATAGTATCGGGTATCATTGCATGGATATGCATTCCGATCGCATGCATACTGCTTTGCGTTTCGATGATACTTGCACCGACAGGCGGAATGCTCACAATAGCATACGTGCTTTTCCTGTGCGCGGGACTTGCGTTTACGGGATGCTCTGTATCAAGGATCGTATTCCCGAAGATGAACATCTTCCTGTCATCGCTCATAGGTATAGCAGTACTCGAGGCGTTCCGTGTTGTTCCGGTCATCGGAACACTTCTTGGGATCGCAGCTGATATATATCTTCTCGGCTACGTTGTTGTTCATGTGTGGTCGCAAAGACTTCAGAAGAAGGCATCCTGATATTGGCTGCGTGATAGGATAAGGAATGATTTTAGCGGGTAATATAAACTATACCAATATAATTGTGACCCTGGTGATAGGCGTTGCGGCGATTATCATCGTGGGTTACTTTTTGCGTAAACTGACCAGGAACAGCGACAAGATCCACAGAAGGTTCATCGGGAAACTCGCGTATCTGACCATAATAATCATCTGTGTGACGAATATCATCGAGGTTGCCAATCCCGATCTTAAGATCTCATCGGCCATGTTAAAAGGATCGGCGCTTATCGTTGCCATCCTAGGTTTTGCGGCGCAGCCGGTGATCTCGGACCTTATATGCGGATTTTTGATCAGTATCCATAAGCCTTTCGAGATCGGTGACAGGATTATAGTTGAGGGAATGGATCCGGGTATAGTTGAGGACATAACTCTCCGTCATACGGTCCTTCGCATTTACGACAACCTCAAAGTCATTGTTCCGAACAGCGTCCTTAATTCCAAGACACTTGTAAATACGAGTTACAAAAATGACCGTAGGGGTATTCATCTTACGTATTCGGTCAGCTACGACACCGATCTGTCGCTGGCCATTGATACCATACGTGACTGTGTTGCCGACAGCCCCTATACACTCGGTGTCGAGACGAACGGTATCAAAGAGGATTCCGGCCCCGTATACTTCTTGAAGTTTGCGGACAGCGCGCTCCTTCTTGAGACGACGATCTGGGTTCCCATGAACACAAACTCATATGTTGCAACGACCGATGTCAACATCAGGGTCAACAAAGCGTTCAGGGAGCGTGGCATAGAGATACCTTACAACTTCATAAATGTCGTTCAGCGCGAAAATCACGCAGATGAGATGAGCGCGAATGCTGCAAAGAAGAAAAAGACCGCACCGTCCAAGCGAAGCAAGAGGACGGATACTGTCAGCATATCCTCCGACAGCGGTGATATAGCAAATGCAATGTCAACGGTAAGGGGATTTGCCGACAAGCAGAGACTGACTGAGCGTGCTAGGTTGCAGCTTGAGCTTATGACGGAAGAGATCATAGGTATAATGGGATCGATCGCCCAGAGTGCAAAAGCCAAGTTCTGGGTTGAAGGCAGCGGGCAGAAATACATGATACACCTTACATTTCCTGCAAGCGTGGGAAGTGAGGAATACAGGAAACTGATATCTCTTTCCACGACCGGCAGGAACGAAGCCGTCAACACGATCGCTGCCAAGATATGGGAGAAGATGGTATCCGGTATCAGAAGCAACGGCTCCGATACTGCAAAGGATTCGGATTACGAATGGTCGCTTACAGACAGCGGGCAGAAGAATGAGATCGGTGAATCGATACTTGCCTCAATGGCGGATGACATTAAGGTCAGCGTTACCAAAGAGCATGTCGAGCTTGTTGTTGTCAAATCTGTAAATGGAAAAGACTAAGATAATGTGGCTTGCGATTTTCGCCTTTTCGATCGCGCTCGGGATCGCATCGATCCTGTATCTGGCGCACAATATAGGAAAATACGGACTGCTGATCGCACTTGCGGCGGCAGTTGTTTGCGTTCTCATCTTTGATATTACCAATACGATAGTCATTGTCATACATTTTACCGTATTTCTCCTTCTGGGAGATCTGGTAAGCCTTGTCGTAAAGGCCGCTTCCCATAAGGACATATTCCGGGCATCTGCGGTTGTATCTGCTGTGCTCTGCGTTATCTATCTGGTTATCGGATGGATACTCATGCACGGCCTGTGGGAGACCGATTATCTGGTGGGAACCCACAAGGAAGTTGGAGGCCTGAAGATCGCCCAGATCGCGGATTCGCACGTGGGATGCGGATTTTCGGGCAAGGGTTTTGGATCAAGGCTTGAAAAGATCGCAGCCAGCAATCCGGATATACTTGTGATCACGGGTGATTTTGTCGACGACTCCACGAAGAAGCAGGATATGATCGATGCGTGCAAGGAGCTCGGGAAGTTTCGGACCAAGTACGGGATCTATTTCTGCTTCGGCAATCATGACAGGGGATACTATTCTGATGAACGCCGCGGATATGGCGGCGATGAGCTTGTCGCCGAGCTGGAAAAGAACGGGGTGGTCGTACTTGAGGACGAGAGTGTTCTGATCGACGGCAGGTTCTATGTCATCGGACGTGCCGATGCCGGTTACGGAGCCTCGAACAGAAAGAGCATTGCAGATCTTATAGCTCCGCTTGATAAGAATAAATACATGATCGTGCTGGACCATCAGCCGACGGATTATGAGGCCGAGGAAGCTGCCGGAGTCGATCTGGTGCTTTCGGGTCATACGCACGGCGGTCAGCTGTGGCCGCTCGAATTTGTCCAGCCGCTCATATCGGAAAACGACAACGTCCGCGGCCTCGAAAGCCGTGGCAACACTGATTTTATAGTCACCGACGGCATCTCCGACTGGGCCGTCAAGTTCAAGACCGGCTGCCGCTCCGAATTCAACCTTATAAAGGTAAGCCAGGTACGATACTAAAATTGAGACAGAGGGACGGTTCCTTTGTCTCAAAGATTGAGACTGGGGGACGGTTCCTTTGTCTCAAGGACTCAATGTTGGATAAAATAACAGGAGGTTTGTAAGATGTTTAAGAGGATTTTCGAGATCACGGATAATGTAGCGATAGTTACCGGATGTTCGTCGGGACTCGGCGTTCAGATGGCGCATGCGCTTGCCAATCAGGGATGTAAGATCGTTGCGATCGCCAGAAGGCTTGATATGCTCGAGCAGGTGTGCAAAGAGATCTCCGATGAGCACGGTGTGGAGACGCTTCCCATTCGCTGTGATATTACAAATACTCAGGAGATTGAGGCAACGGTCAAGCAGGCCATGGACAAGTTCGGCCGCATCGACATCCTTGTCAACAACGCGGGAACGGGTGCCGTGGATCACGCGGAGAACATAACCGACGAACAGTTCCAGAAGGAATTTGACGTGGATCTTTTCGGAACGTTCAAGTTTGCAAGGGCGGTTGCCAACCAGGCTATGATACCGGCCAAGTACGGACGTATCATAAATATCGCGTCCATGTATGGCCTTGTCGGCAACAAGATAGCCGGCTCCGCACCTTATCATGCCGCAAAGGGCGGCGTTGTCAATCTCACGAGAGCGCTTGCTGCCGAGTGGGGCAAATACAGTATCACGGTCAATTCCATCTGCCCGGGCTATTTCTACACACCGCTTACAACGGATACTCTCAACAGTGATTTTTTCCAGCAGAATGCCAAGACGATGATCCCGCTCGAGAGATACGGAAACGAGGGCGAGCTTGATACTGCAGTTGTTTTCCTGGCATCTCCGAACTCATCATACGTTACCGGGATAGCACTTCCGGTCGACGGCGGCTACACCTGCATGTGATCATTGAGACTGAGGAACCGTCCCTTTGTCTCAAAAAAATGTTGACAACTATTATTTGATAATGTAATAATCAGATAAACCGTTGAAGGAGAGTGAGTAACTTCCGATAATCCGATTATGAGAGAGCTGCCGGTGGTGAGATGGCAGCATGAGGACCGGAAGCGAATGGACTCCTGAGGGCGAGCAGAACTGACAGTATGCAAGCCGGAGTATAATCCTCCGTTATCAAAGATTGGCGTATGATGGTACGCATGAGAGGGTACGTAAGTACCAAGCCGGGTGGCACCGCAGGAAGCATGATCTTCATCCTGTCCCAGCAGAAATTGGGACAGGATTTTTTTATTTCTGTCTCATGAACCACCAACATTGTTTGACCGGTAATGGCATGGATCAGCCGGTCCGTAATGACAGAAAGGAGAAAAAATGAGCGACAACAAAACAATCCCCTACAAGATCTATCTGAACGAGAACGAGATCCCTTCAAAGTGGTACAACGTAAGAAGCGACATGAAGAACAAACCTGCCCCGTTGGTCAATCCCGGAACGGGCCAGCCGATGGGCTTTGACGATCTTCGCCCGGTGTTCTGCGATGAGCTCATCAAACAGGAACTGGATAACGATACACCTTATTTTGACATTCCTCAGGAGATCCGTGATTTTTACAAGATGTACCGTCCGTCACCGCTGGTGCGCGCTTACTGCCTGGAAGAAGCACTCGGCACGCCGGCAAAGATATACTACAAGTTCGAGGGAAACAACACGAGCGGAAGTCATAAGCTTAACTCTGCCATCGCCCAGGCATATTACGCCAAGAAGCAGGGCCTTCGCGGCATCACAACCGAGACCGGCGCAGGCCAGTGGGGTACGGCTCTTTCAATGGC
>JAFRIL010000121.1 GCA_017432845.1 Lachnospiraceae bacterium
AAATCATACCTCTGACATCTGGACAGAATGGTAACGGGGATCTTGTGACGCTCCGTGGTGGCAAGAATGAAGATCACATATGCCGGAGGCTCTTCAAGTGTTTTAAGAAGCGCATTAAATGCATCCTTTGTAATCTGATGTGCTTCATCGATTATATAGACTTTGTATTTTCCGTTGGTCGGCGAGTAGACAACGCTTTCCTTGATCTGTCTTGCGTCGTCTATACCGTTGTTGGAAGCGGCATCCATCTCTATCACATTAAGAGACGAGCCATCGGCGATCTGCCGGCAGCTTTCACACTTTCCGCATGGATTGCCCCCTTCGGGGTGCTCGCAGTTTACCGCTTTTGCAAACACTTTGGCGGCACTCGTCTTACCCGTACCGCGCGTTCCGCAGAACAGATAAGCATGTCCGATACGATTGGCTTCGATCTGATTGCGGAGCGTGGTAACTATTGCGTCCTGCCCTTTGATCTCGTCAAAATCAGACGGACGCCATTTTCGATATAGTGCTGTATACGACATTAATCACCAAAACTTATCCCTAACATCTTTGCTTCTTGGATGATCGTGGCTTTGGGGTCGATCATCTTGAGCTTGCCCGCAACGTCTTCAAGGGGAACTTTAACGATCTCCCTGTTCCTGTATCCGACCATGAATCCGTACTCGCCTTCGAGTATGAGCTTTCCTGCCTCGGCACCGAGACGGCTCGCAAATACCCTGTCGTAAGGGCAGGGGCTTCCGCCTCTCTGGGTATGTCCGGGAACGGTGACTCTTACTTCCTGGCCTGTTCTCTTTTGTATCTCTGATGCAAGTTCATAGGAAACCGAAGGATGAGGCATCTTCTCAAGCTTCTTCGCATATTCCTTCTTGGAAAGCTTTGAATCTTCCTTGCTGATCGCACCTTCAGCAACAGCGATGATAGTGAACTTGCTTCCTCTTTCTTCACGCAGGCGGATCGCTGCAACGACCTTTTCTATGTCATAAGGGATCTCGGGGATCAGGATGATATCTGCTCCGCCTGCCATTCCGGCATTGAGCGTCAGGTATCCGACCTTGTGTCCCATTACTTCGACTATGAATATCCTTCCGTGGGAAGCAGCTGTTGTGTGTATGTTATCGATACATTCCGTAGCGATATCCACGGCAGACTGGAAGCCGAATGTCATATCCGTTCCGTACAGGTCATTGTCAATGGTCTTGGGCAGAGTGATGATATTGAGTCCTTCTTCGCGGAGCAGATTTGCGGTCTTGTGCGTTCCGTTTCCTCCGAGGATAACAAGGCAGTCAAGGCGAAGCTTATAGTAGTTCTGTTTCATGGCTTCAACCTTGTCGAGACCGTTCTCATCAGGATCCTTGATCGTTTTAAATGGAGTACGGCTGCTTCCGAGTATCGTTCCGCCGATAGTGAGGATCCCGGCAAAATCCCTTCCCGTAAGCATCTTGAAGTCACCGTAGATCAGGCCTCTGTATCCGTTAAGGAATCCGTAGATCTCAACGTCCTCTTTACTGTTGATAAGTGATTTTACAACACCTCTCATGGCTGCATTAAGAGCCTGACAGTCGCCGCCGCTAGTTAACATTCCGATTCTCTTCATAATCTTCGCCCTTTCTGTTGGTATTTAATGATCAGATTCCGGTATCATCCGACTTCTTCGAGTATCACATCAACCATCTCGCCGACATTCTTCAGCTTCACGATGGTCTTCATGTCAAAACTGATGTCGAATTCTTCCTCCACTGCATCGATCAGTGTGATATGGACAAGTGAATCCCATCCGTCCACATCCGCTGCCGTTGTCTCGTCATTTACCGTAAGCGTATCGTCATCAAAAACGTCCGCAAATACGGCATTTAATCGTTCGTATACCTCTTCTCTTGTCATATCCCGGTCTCCTTATGCGTTCACTTTTATATGATGGTTTTGGTTTTCGTAATCTTTTTTCAGGTCGAATTCCCAGACCGTGTTGCCGTCGGCATCTTCGGACACTTTCGTAAATCCCATCCTGTCGTAAAAATCCCTTACCATGTTGTTTTTGGCTGTGGGATAGTAGTATCCTATGATCCTGGACAGTCCGGCGCCTTTTGCTCTTTCCACGAGGCCGTCCATCATGGCAAATTCCATATCACGCTTCAGCACGCGGCAGCTCATGATCCACAGATCCATATCGAGAACGTCGCCGTTAATATGCCCTATCACAACTGATACTACACCATTGTCGCCGAACTTGTCGATGAGTTTTCCGTATATATCTATGTACTCGTCGGATTCCGATACATGCTCTATATCTGCTCTTGAATACCGCTTTGTCGTAAGATTGAACTGATTGCTCTTATTGGTCAGTTGTGCGATCCTGTCAAGGAATACCGGCTCAAAACTCTTTATCACTCCGGTCATCTCAAGCGAATCAAGATACTGTCCGTAATCGGAAAACGTCGCCTCAAGTGCCGCGCGCTGTGCATTGGCCTTATACATCTCGTTGCGCTTTTTATCATCGGCGGAAAGATTTGTCACCTCAAAATATCCGGCATGATCTATGGCGCGGATATAGTCTTCCACGTTTCCGATCTCGGGTACTGCCGCGCCCGGAACCTGCGCCCTGATTATCTCCCGCTCGGCGGGATTATCGTCAACGAACACAAAGCTTTCCGGAAGAAGGTTCAGCTCGGATGCGGTATCAACAAGATTCTTGCTCTTGGGATCCCAGTTTGCCTTTATGACGACAAAATCATCCGGACTAAGTGTTGAATCGGGGTGCTCTAATCCGGCAATGGCATTTTCATGATCGTTCTTCGAATCAACCGTAAGTATCACACCTATATCCCTGTGATCTTTTATATACTGCTGGAACTCACTGTACACCTGTCCCATGCTCGTTTCCTGGCCTATTGCCAGATTCTCGGGTCCGTCGTCTCCGAC
>JAFRIL010000122.1 GCA_017432845.1 Lachnospiraceae bacterium
AAATATCTGAAGACCCAGTCGGAGCATATCCGTGAAAGGATCGGTAAGTTCGGAGACAAACTGTACCTTGAGTTTGGCGGAAAACTGTATGATGACTATCACGCATCAAGAGTGCTTCCGGGATTCGAACCGGACAGTAAACTGCGCATGCTCATGCAGCTGACGGACCAGGCGGAGATAGTGATCGTCATATCGGCGATGGACATTGACCGCAAGAAGATAAGGGGAGATATCGGGATAACTTATGACGAGGATGTTCTCAGGCTCAAGCAACTGTTCGAGGACAAGGGACTGTATGTGTCATCTGTTGTGGTTACTCATTTTACCGGACAGGAGACAGCCAAGAAGTTCAAGGAGCGCATGGAGAGACGGAACATCAATGTCTACATGCATTACTTCATAGAAGGCTATCCTTCAAACATTCCGCTTATAGTAAGTGATGACGGTTTCGGCAAGAATGACTATGTTAAAACCACAAGGCCTCTGGTAGTCGTTACCGCACCCGGTCCGGGAAGCGGTAAGATGGCAACATGCCTGTCACAGCTCTATCACGAGAACAAGCGCGGGATCAAGGCAGGGTACGCCAAGTTCGAGACATTTCCCATATGGAACATACCGTTAAAGCACCCGATCAATCTGGCATATGAGGCGGCGACCGCCGATCTTGATGATGTTAACATGATCGATCCGTTCCACCTTGAGGCATATGGCAAGACAACGGTCAACTACAACAGGGATATCGAGATATTCCCCGTACTTAACGCGATATTCGGTGAGATCTACGGCCAGAGCCCGTACAAATCACCCACGGACATGGGTGTTAACATGGTCGGAAACTGCATCACGGATGACGATGTATGCTGCGAGGCATCCAAGCAGGAGATCATAAGGAGATACTATACAACGCTCGGACGTGTGGTTGAGGAAAAGGCCAATGAGAGTGAGGTATTGAAGATCGAACTTCTCATGAAGCAGGCCGGGATAACGACGGATGACAGAAAGGTTACCGTGGCTGCAAAGGAAAGAGCCGAAAAGCTCGGTGTTCCCACAGCGGCGATAGAACTCGAGAGCGGTGATATCATTACCAGCAAGACAACGGATCTTCTCGGTGCATCGGCTGCGCTTTTACTTAACGCATTAAAGTATCTCGGAGGGATCGACCACGATACTCATCTTATATCACCCGAGGCGATAGAGCCTATCGCACAGCTTAAAGTAAAATATCTCGGAGGAAAGAATCCGAGACTTCATACCGATGAGGTGCTCATAGCACTTTCCATCGCATCGATATCCGATGAGAACGCAAAAGTTGCACTGGCACAGATACCGAAGCTCAAGGGTCTTCAGGCGCATACATCTGTAATGCTCTCTCCGGCAGACATCCGCACGTTCAAAAGGCTGGGAATAGATGTTACAAGCGATCCCGTAAGATCAGTGAAGAAGAAAGAGGAAAAGTGAGGCGTATATGGACAAACCGGTTCTTGTAATAATGGCAGCGGGCATGGGCAGCCGCTACGGCGGGCTCAAACAGATCGACACGGTTGATGACGAGAACGACAGGATCATCGACTTTTCGATATTTGATGCAAAGCGTGCCGGATTCGAAAAGGTCATATTCATAATCAAGAGAGAGAATCTTGATATATTCAAAGAGGCTGTAGGCGACAAAGTATCAGCCCATATGGAAGTCGAGTACGTCTTTCAGGAACTGACCGATATCCCGGAAGGGGAGAAGGTTTATCCGGACAGGGTCAAGCCGTATGGGACCGCGCATGCCGTAAGGGCTGTAAGAAATACAGTAAAAGGGCCTTTCGCGGTGATCAACGCGGATGATTTTTACGGACGCACCGCATTTTCCGAGATATATTCTCATCTTGAGAAGGCGGAAGGTGAGGGCGATTACTGCATGGTAGGGTTCAGGCTCGGGAACACGCTTACCGAGAACGGATCCGTCAGTCGCGGGATATGCACCGTGGATGATAAGGGATATCTTGTCGACATCATCGAGAGGACTAAGATAATCAGGACCGATGATGGTGCTTCATATACGGAAAACGGCGAGGATTACATGCCTATTTCGACAGACAGCATCACAAGCATGAACATATGGGGCTTTACCGGTGATTTTCTCGAAGAGATCGACAAGGCGTTTGTAAGGTTCTACAAGGAGGAACTTCCCGCCAACCCGGAGAAGGCGGAATGCTATCTGCCGTTTGTCGTGGATGAGATGATCAAGAAGAATACCGCAAAGGTAAAAGTGCTCTTTACTCCGGACAGATGGTTCGGAGTCACATATAAAGAAGACAAGGATTATGTCAAAAAAGAGATAACCGCTCTTAAGCAGGAGGGCGTCTACCCGTTGAAACTGTGGTAGGAACCGGCTCAGTGGAATGAGGACTCGTGATCATAGTCCGCTACGTCTTCTGAGAACTTAAGAAGCGTATCGAAAGAATTGTCGCGCGTCACCTCATGCACTCCGTCCCGCATGCATTCATAAACGTAGTGACTTATATCCTTGGAATAGTGCGAGTAATCCTTGTAATTATCCAGATCGGTGATCAACTCCCAGTCGTCCTGGAAATAGAACATACGTACATTGTCATATTCAAGAAGGGCCTTGTACACCTCGTTGATCGCACATATCTCGGCTGTAAGCCTTCCTCGCAATATACAGTCATCCCAGTACAGGATGCTGTAAGGCGGTGAGTAGAATATAAACTCAACGTCGGGACGCGCCTCGATGTAAGGTGTCATCTGCTGAAGGAATTCATCGACATAACCGTAGTACGCATCGAAGCGTTCTTCGTCTTTTTGCTGCATCAGCCTGTAAGGAAGATAAGTGGCTCTTGCGACATATTTGTCAAATCTGTATCTGTCTGCCCAGCAGTACGCACTGTCGGCAGAAAATCCCTCTGTAAAGTTATTGATAAGAAACTGCGGAAGAAATACAAATACAACGGATTTGTTCCACAGATAATAAACATCATCGGACAATTCATCGTTTTCGAGATAATCCGGTATCGTTGTGGGATGCTCTTCGGGATTGTGAAGAAGAAGGTAGTTATCAAGCGAGATGATGACCCTTTTTGTCCCGGGCTTGGAGAGGGCAACGTTCAGCAGCCTTTTGTAGTCGTCAAAGTGTGCACCCTGCATGGAAAGTTTGACGGTGTTGTTGCCAAGGATCCCGTCATCAAACCAACCGGCTTCGAAGTTCTCACTCATGGAGGAGCCGATTATGGCTGTATCATATGACGTGTTCTTTGCCACACCTATCTGCTGGCCGCGCTCTTCGGTCTCAGTCGCCGCAAGGCCGAAGAAGGGTGCGTGAAAATGAACGAACGGATCTATGACAGCAACAACTGCCGCTATCATGACAAGTACGCCAAATGACCAGGATATTGACTTTATAAAAAACTGTCTGTTTGTCATCATATTAAAAGTTTACGTATATGAATTCCGCAACCTCGGACATCGAAAGGACAGACCATGTAAACAGGATGACCGTCATAACGACCATCTTGCGTGAAGCGATCAGCTGATCGCACCGCTCCTTTGCAGTTTTAGAAAATGCGGAAAAGTATATCCCGATGATCACAAGAAGTATCCAGATCGCGCATCCGCTGTAGAAGGTCATATCCGGAGCGGCCTTTAAGATGAGCCACTGGATGAGCTGGAATTCCGTCGGGATACTGGTTGCCACAAGTGAACTGTTAAGAGGAGTAAATCCTGCGGTAAACAGCCGCGAGAGCATCGAAAGAGCAACATCTGCATCATCGGCACGGAAGAATACCCACGCAAGATTGACAAAGGCAAAGGTTAAAAACCAGCGTATGGCCTTCGGGATCTTCTTCGAAAACGGAGATATCAGCCTGCTTATTATCATTCCGACACCGTGGATACCGCCCCAGAGAACAAAGTGTGTTGCGGCGCCGTGCCACAGTCCGCTGATCAGGAAGATGATCATGTTGTTAAGGTATGTCCGCACCTTTCCCTTCCTGTTCCCGCCAAGGGGGATATACAGGTAGTTCCTGAAAAACCTCGTAAGACTGATATGCCATCTTTTCCAGAATTCAACGATCGATAAAGACCTGTACGGGCCGTCGAAGTTCTCACACAGATCAAGCCCCAGCATCAGGCAGATGCCCGATGCAAGATCGCAGTAACCCGAAAAATCAAAATATATCTGAAGTGTGTACGAGAGTATCACAAGAAGGCAGTCGCCGGATCCGAGATTCGGGATGTTGGCATAGCCAAGATCCGCAAACTTTCCGAGATTATCCGCAAGTATCAGTTTCTTGGCAAGGCCGAGGGTAAAACGGTAAAAGCCCTTTGCCATCCTGTCATAGTCGGCACCCTTGCGGGCGATATCGTTAAACTGCGGGATAAGCTCGCTCGTAAGTGCGATAGGCCCGACCGTTATCTTCGGGAAAAAGCAAACGAACAGCGAATAATCAAGAAGAGAGTATCTGACGGAAGGATCCCTGTACGTATCTACAAGGTATGCTATCTGTGAAAACGTAAAGTAACTGATACCTACAGGAACAACTACCGCCTCAAAAGTAAATGTACCGATACCGGCCTGGCCGGCAAGGTCATTGATATATGACAGATATCTGCAATATATGAGAAGACCGAGGTTTACCGTTACCCCTAGCGCAAGAAGGAGTTTTCTTACTGACTGCGCAAAGGGACGTGTAAGACCGTATGTTGCCAAAGCATAACAAAAGAATATGGATGCAAGGAGAGCTGCCAGACCGGGTATGCCTGGCGTAAGCAGAGCATAAAAAAAGAGCGAAGATACGAGGAGTATCACCTTGCCCAAAACATAAAGATGCCGCGAATTAACGATACGGTAAAGGACCGTAACGACCGGCAGGAATATAAATACAAATGAATACGAAGGAAGAACCATAGTGTGGCAATTATATCATATACACAGAAAATTCACATCTATAAGTTGATTTTAGGCATGTTTAAAACTATAATTAACCTTTAAATACCGCTGAGTATAACTTACAGGAGACAGGATGGAAAACAAAGACAACAATTCCGGCAACAACAATAACAAGAACAAAAAACAGAACCAGCAGATGCTTCTGATCATCATCGTCGTATCTGTAGTACTGTTTGTCTTACTCTCATATATGAGGACGATGTTCCAGGGTGCGACCAACCAGAAGATCACCTATGACATGTTCATAGAAAAACTTGACAAAGGTGAAGTCGAATCCGTCACGATCTCAAGCGATGAGATAACGATAATCCCGAAGGGACAGGAGAACGCATACGTTCCCATCAAGTATTACACGATACCGGTGTATGATGAGCAGCTTCCCGACAGGCTTCTTAAGGCGGGCGTAAAGTTCGAGCAGAAAGAATCCGATTCGTCATCGATAATACTGTCGTTTGTGCTGTCATACATTCTGCCGATCCTGCTGTTCTGGCTGGGGATCAGTTTCTTTATGCGGCGAATGGGAGGCGGCGGCATTATGGGCGTCGGAAAGAGCAATGCCAAGATGTACGTCCAAAAGGAGACCGGTGTAACGTTCAAGGATGTTGCCGGCCAGGATGAGGCCAAGGAGTCGCTTCAGGAGGTCGTTGATTTTCTTCACAATCCCGGCAAGTACGTAAAGATCGGTGCGAAGCTTCCAAAAGGAGCACTTCTTGTGGGCCCTCCCGGAACAGGTAAGACACTGCTTGCCAAAGCTGTTGCAGGTGAGGCGCATGTTCCCTTCTTTTCGCTTGCGGGCTCGGACTTCGTGGAGATGTATGTCGGTGTCGGCGCTTCAAGGGTAAGGGACCTGTTCAGGGATGCGCAGAAGAATGCCCCCTGTATCATATTCATAGATGAGATCGATGCCATCGGAAAATCAAGGGACAGCAGATACGGCGGAGGCAATGACGAGCGAGAGCAGACACTTAACCAGCTGCTTTCCGAGATGGACGGATTTGACAGCGCGAAGGGTATCATGATACTTGCCGCAACGAACAGACCGGGGATACTTGATAAGGCACTGCTGCGTCCCGGACGGTTCGACCGACGGATCATAGTTGACAAGCCTGACCTTAAGGGAAGGAAGGAAACCCTCAAGGTTCATTCGAAGGATGTGCTTCTTGACGATTCGGTTGATTTTGACGAGATCGCACTTGCGACTGCGGGCGCTGTGGGATCGGATCTTGCCAACATGGTTAACGAGGCGGCGATCAATGCGGTCAAGTCAGGACGCGAGGCAGTAAACCAGAAGGATCTTCTTGAGGCAATAGAAGTTGTCATGATGGGTAAGGAGAAGAAGGACCGCATCATGACCAAGAAGGAGAGAAAGATCGTGGCTTATCATGAGATCGGTCATGCGCTTGCCTCCGCACTTCAGAAGAATACCGATCCCATACAGAAGATCACTATCGTTCCGAGGACCATGGGCGCACTCGGATATGCCTGGTATGTTCCCGAAGAGGAAAAGCACCTGGAGTCGAAGGACGAACTGTACGAACAGATCGTAACGGCGCTTGCGGGACGTGCGGCTGAAGAGATAATATTTGCATCTGTCACGAACGGTGCATCAAACGATATAGAAAAGGCAACGTCTCTTGCCAGAGCGATGGTAACGAGATTCGGTATGTCGGACAGATTCGGACTCATCAAGCTCGAGAGTATGGAAGACAGATACCTGTCGGGCCGCATGGTAATGGAGTGTGCCGATGAAACGGCAGCGGGTGTTGACGAGGAAGTCATGAAGATATTGTCTACCGCATACGAGGAGGCAAAGAGACTTCTTAACGAGAACAGGGATCTTCTTGACAGGCTTGCGGATTACCTTCTTGCAAAAGAAAGCATCACCGGCAAGCAGTTCATGGAGATATTCAGGACAAAGTATCCCGAGGATACCGCAACCGGAGAGGATACCTCAGCCGATGAGGAAGAGCCGGATGATGCCGGCAGAAAAGAGCCGGATGATACCGATAAGGACAAGGGCACGGTAGTTGATGCAAAAGTTTGAGTATTCGGATAAATCTTTCCGGTTCATGATCATAGGTACACTGATCATGATCGCTGCCGCGGCATTTACCGGCATAGTCTTTCATGTGATCACGAAGACTATGCAGAATGTCGAGCAGGAGGAGACTGTCAGCTTTGACAAACATTATGCGTTTGTCACCGACAACACCGAGAGCGATCTGTGGCAGGAAGTGTTTGAAGCCGCGGAAGAGCAGGCCAAAGAATACAACGCATATCTGGAAGATCTGAGTGTAGGTCTCGGAAGAGACTATTCCCCCGAAGAACTTCTTCGAATAGCAGTAAACTCCAAGATGGACGGCATCATATATTCGGGACGCGCCGACAGGAAAGTGAGCGACCTTATCAACAAGGCCGTTGACGAAGGTATCGGTGTCGTTGTTTTGCAGAACGATGTGGAGACGTCTAAAAGACAGTGCTATGTCGGACTCAACTATTATGAGCTTGGACAGATGTATGCGCTTCAGATAGACAAGCTGATGGATACGGATGATCTTGCCGACGTCACGATAGATGTTCTTGTTGACGGAGATATGTCGGAGGGCGCATCGAACCTGATCATCATGGCGATAGAGGATCACATCCGCGAGCAGATGGAAGATGTCGGTGACGGGGAAGAGGTTGCGATCCCTGAAATGAACGTTACCAGGATATACGCGGAGGATATCTTCAGTGCCGAGGAGAGGATCAGAAACATCTTTCTGGAAAAGGATTCACTTCCCGATATCATGCTGTGCGTTAACGGCGTATATACGAGATGTGCATGTCAGGCGGTTGTTGATTACAACCTTGTCGGCCAGATACAGATAATCGGATATTTCGCAAACGATACGATCCTTGATGCCGTTGACAAGCAGGTCATATCATCGACAGTTTCGGTCGATACGACTGAGATGGGAAGATCGAGCATACAGGCTCTTTACGAATACAACAGCATGGGCTATACCAATTCTTATCTTCCCGTCGGGATAGAGATCGTCGACCAGCAGGCGGCGCATCGTATGATAGAAGAAAAGAATAACAGGGCGGAAGAATAATGACCGGGCTAGTACGCAGAAAATGGAATAATGCTTCGGTCAGATTGAAGATGCTCATCGCATTCATCATCCCGGTTGTGCTGATACTTGCAGTGAACATATATATGTACATCAGTATCAATACGATGATCGCAAGGGTTGATGAGATCTATGTCGTAAACGTTAGCCTCAATGAGCTGTCGGAAGACCTTACTTTCCTGCAGAACTCAATGAGGGAGTACCTTGAGAGTAAGAGTACAGGCGCGCTGAATGATTACTACCGTGCCGAGCAGGACTACAGGAACGGTATCTCATCCATTGATCTGAAAAACTCCGGAACGGCTGTTTACGCGATGCAGGAGAATATAATCCATCAGTCCGAAAACTATCTGCAGCTGGCGCAGGAGACGATAACCGCAAAGCGCGGACGTAACGTTGAGAAGTATAAAGCTTCATATGAAGAGACGGTCGATATGTATTCCGACCTGCAGGCATGCATATACGCTCTCAACAACAAGCAGTTCAAAAAGAACACAAGCGATTACAGTATACTGCTCTCATCACTTCGGTCGATGGAGATGGTAACGATCCTCATCCTGTTTTTCATCGGTATCGTGAACGTGATCGTCGTGTTCCTTGTCACTAAGAGCATGACGCTTCCTCTTATCGATCTGTCGCAGGCTGCCAATGAGGTTGCCGGAGGAAATTTCGACGTATCCGTTACAGCCACGGACGGAGGCGACGAGA
>JAFRIL010000016.1 GCA_017432845.1 Lachnospiraceae bacterium
AAGCTTTTCCATCACACTGCTTCCTGCCACAAATCTACCCTCGCCGTGTGAGACGGGGATGACATATGTACCTCCAGTCTTCGCCCCTGCAAGCCAGGGTGACAGATCCGATACGACCTTTGTATAAGCCATCTTCGATACGTGACGGTTGATCGTATTATACGTAAGCGTAGGCGAATCCTTGGTCTGGCCCGTGATCACCCCGTCGGGAAGAAGACCGAGCTTTATAAGTGCCTGGAATCCGTTACATATACCGAGTACAAGACCGTCTCTTTGTCCCACAAGGTCCATGACTGCTTCAGAGAGTGCTTCATTCCTGAAAGCCGTTGCAAAGAACTTCGCCGACCCGTCCGGCTCGTCGCCGGCCGAAAATCCGCCAGGGAACATGATAATCTGCGCATTTGCGATCCCTTTTCTGAACAGCTCCACCGACTGCCTGATATCATCGGCATTGCGGTTCGTAAATACGCACGTTTGTACGTTCGCGCCGGCTGCGGTAAATGCAGCTGCGCTGTCGTATTCGCAGTTTGTACCCGGAAATACCGGAATGAACACCGTAGGTTTTGCAACTTTGTTCCTGCACACATATACACTCTTTGAATGCTCGGATGTCTTATATACATCGCATGAAAGAGGAGTCTTATCATCAGAACTTCTCGTCGGGAATACTTTTTCAAGGGGCGCCTTCCAAACATCTATCGCATCCTCAACGGAAACCTGAACGTCCCTGTAACTTATCATGCCGTCCGATGTTACCTCGCCGATAAGCGTATACCTTGTCGAAAGCTTTGATACATCGCTGCCCGATACTTCCGCAACGATACATCCGAACATAGGCACGAACAGACGTCTTATATCAAACGAATGCTCTATCTTATACCCGAGAGCATTACCGAATGCCATACGGCAAAGCGCGGGGATGATCCCGTATCCGTCGGGTGCATATGCTGCCCTGATAAGTCCCTTTGTAACATCGTCGCGGAACTTCTCATACTGCGACATCGCATCTTCAAAATCAACAGTCTCCTTATCCTTATGAGCGATGTCGATTAGCACGAGCTTATCACCCGCATTCTTCATCTCGGGTGTTACGACGTTTGAAGCTTCGGATACGTCCACGGCAAAAGATACGAGAGTCGGCGGAACATCTATGTCATTAAATGTTCCCGACATCGAATCCTTACCACCGATCGACGGCAGGCCGAATCCGGTCTGTGCGGCAAAAGCGCCCAGAAGAGCAGCAAAAGGCTGGCTCCATCTGGCGGGATCTTCGGACATCCTTCTGAAGTATTCCTGGAAGGTGAATCTTATCTTCTTCGGGTCACCGCCCGAGGAAACTATCTTAGCCACAGACTCCGTTACCGCATACATTGCTCCGTGGTAGGGGCTCCAGCTTGACAGGAACGGATCAAACCCGTAACTCATCATCGTGACCGTATCACACTTTCCTTCATAGACCGGAAGCTTTGCGATCATCGTCTGCGTCTCGGTAAGCTGCCGGAGGCCGCCGTACGGCATCATCACGCTCCTGGCACCTATCGAAGAGTCGAACATCTCGACAAGGCCCTTCTGCGAGCAGACGTTAAGATCCGAAAGGCTGTCAATAAGCGCTGCGCGAAAATCATCCGATGCGACATCATCTCTTACCTTTTCAATCATCGGTATGTCAAACGGCGCATCGCCCTTTGGCATCTCCACGTAGACCTTTGTCTCCTGGTGCGCCCCGTTCGTATCAAGGAACGATCTTTTCAGATCGACTATCTTTTTGCCGCGCCATGTCATGACAAGCCTGGGCTCTTTTGTCACTGTTGCAACCGAGACCGCGTCAAGGTTTTCTTCAGCGGCATATCGCATGAACTCGTCAACATCGGAAGGCGCGATAACAACTGCCATACGCTCCTGGGACTCGGATATCGCAAGCTCCGTGCCGTCAAGTCCGGCATATTTCTTCGGTACTTTATCAAGGTCTATCATAAGGCCGTCGGCAAGTTCCCCGATCGCAACGGAAACTCCGCCTGCGCCAAAATCATTACATTTTCTTATAAGTCTTGAAACCTCGGGACGTCTGAACAGCCTCTGGAGCTTACGCTCTGTCGGTGCATTTCCCTTCTGGACTTCGGCACCGCATGTCTCTATCGAGGACGCCGTGTGAGCTTTACTCGATCCCGTTGCGCCTCCGCAGCCGTCTCTTCCCGTTGCTCCTCCAAGTAAGATGATGACGTTTCCGGGATCCGAAGTCTGTCTCATTACGTTCGATCTCTTTGCAGCTCCCATGACCGCGCCGATCTCCATCCTCTTGGCAACATAGTCGGGATGATAGATCTCTTTGACATAGCCTGTCGCCAGTCCTATCTGGTTACCGTATGAGCTGTAACCGCTCGCTGCTCCCTTTACGAGCTTTCTTTGCGGAAGCTTTCCGGGAAGCGTTTCGGAAAGCGATACGGTAGGATCGGCCGCACCCGTGACACGCATAGCCTGGTAAACGTAGCTTCTGCCCGAGAGCGGATCACGTATGGCACCGCCAAGGCACGTTGCGGCTCCACCGAACGGCTCGATCTCGGTCGGATGGTTGTGGGTCTCATTCTTAAAGCTTACAAGCCACTCTTCGCTCTTGCCGTCGATCTCCACGGGTACTACTATCGAGCACGCATTAATCTCGTCAGACTCTTCCTGGTCGTCAAGCAGTCCGCGCTTTTTAAGAAGCTTCATGCCCATCAGTGCTATGTCCATAAGGCATATGAACTTATCGCTCCTTCCGGCATATACTTCTTCGCGGGCCTTTTTGTATTCGTCAAATGTTGCCCTGATGACAGGGGTGTACTGCCCTTCCTCAAACGTCACATCTGTCAGTTCGGTTGAAAAAGTCGTATGCCTGCAGTGATCGCTCCAGTAAGTGTCGAGCACCCTGATCTCGGTCATTGAAGGATCGCGGTCTTCCTCATCCGTAAAGTATTTCCTGATATGACAAAAATCCCTGTAGGTCATCGCAAGACTGAGGGAATCATAGAGCTTTTTAAGATCATCTTCGGACATAGTCCTGAATGAGTCGAGAACTTTTATGTCTTCGGGCTCGGCGTAATTGGATATGAGTGTATCCGGCTTGCCCCCATCGGACTCGCGGGAGTCAACGGGGTTGATACAGTATGATTTTACCTCTTCAAATTCCTCGTCGGTTATGTTGCCGGACAGGCAGTATGTCGTTGCCGTTCTGATAACGCTTGATGCGTCGGCACGAAGGAACCTTATGCACTGTTCTGCCGAATCGGCACGCTGGTCGAACTGTCCCGGAAGATACTCAACCGAAAAGACCCTGTCGCCTTCTTCTTGCGGAAAATCCTCCTCATAAAGGTCATCTACCGGAGGCTCACAGAACACGCACTGCTTTGCGATATCATAAACGTCGTCCGGTATATCCTCTATATCGTAACGAATGAGTATGCGCACCTTCGACAGGCCTGTAAGCTTAAGATAACCCTTCAGATCTTCAAACAGGCTGTTCGCAGCAGCCGCATATTCCGCCTTCTTCTCGGCATAGATTCTTCTGACCATTTGCCATATCTCCTTAACTGATCACTTTTATCACATCCGAAAGACTGCTTACCGCAATGATCTTTGCCTTGTCCATGTTCTTAAGCGCTCTCGCACATTCCTTCGGCATCATGATGCGAGAAAAGCCGAGCTTTGCCGCTTCATTGGCACGTGCCTCGGCAAAAGATACGCTCCTTACCTCACCGGACAGACCTACTTCACCGAATATCGCAAGGTCCTTCGGAATTACCTTATCCTTAAAACTTGATATCGCAGCCGTGACGATCCCGAGGTCGACAGCAGGTTCATTCATCCTCATGCCGCCCGCGATGTTAATATAGGCATCACATTCACCCATCGACAAATGCATGCGTTTTTCCAGAACGGCCATAAGGAGGTTCACACGTCCTATATCGCATCCGGTCGACTGGCGCCGGGGGATACCGAAGCTTGTCCTTGTCACGAGTGCCTGTACTTCGGCGAGCATCGGGCGTGAGCCTTCCATGGCGCAGACAACGCACGATCCGGGTGCATCATCGGGGCGCCCCGACAGCATGTATTCCGAAGGGTTTTGTACCTCGACAAGTCCCTCCTTCTTCATCTCGAACACGCCGACCTCGTTCGTGGACCCGAACCTGTTCTTGACAGCACGTACAATCCTGTAAGAAGCGAACCTGTCACCTTCAAAATAGAGCACCGTATCAACCATATGCTCGAGAACGCGCGGTCCGGCAACGGTTCCTTCCTTCGTGACGTGTCCTACGATAAATACAGTTATCGTAAGGCTCTTGGCGATGTTAAGGAGCATGTTGGTCGCCTCGCGCACCTGGGACACACTTCCCGGGGCCGATGTGACGTTGTCCGAGAACATCGTCTGAATACTGTCTATAACGACCGTCTCCGGTCTGTGCCGTCTTATGACTTCGATTATCGCTTCTAGGTTTGTCTCACACAAAAGAAGGAGTCCGTCGTTAAACTCTCCCATGCGCATGGAACGCATCCGTATCTGGGAAAGAGACTCCTCGCCCGAAATGTAGAGTACCTTGTGCGAATCCAATGACAGATTGCGGCAGACCTGCAACAGGAGCGTTGATTTTCCGATACCGGGGTCGCCTCCAACCAAAACAAGGGAGCCCGGTACAATACCGCCTCCCAAGACTCTGTCCAGTTCAGACATTCCCGTTTTGCACCGTTTAACCGCCTCGGCCGATACATCCGTCACGCTCGTCGGTTCCGGAATGCCTGCACGTCTGCTGCCTGTTCTGCCCGATTGTGCAGTCACGCCTGCCGGCTCTTCCACAATGGTGTTCCACGACTTGCACGCGGGACACTGTCCCATCCATTTGGATGATTCGTATCCGCATTCGCTGCAGAAGAACAAAGTGGAAGGTCTGCCTTTTGCCATTAACTATTCAACAACCTTTACGTTTATTTCCCCTTTGCCTTCAAGTTCAACGGAGATGGAAAGCTTACCGCCGAGATTCGTGCGCATCCTTCCAACGTCCCTGCCTGCGATGTTAACGCTGTATTCGCAGTCTTCCTTAAGGCCTATGGTGATCATCGCGTCCTTATCCCCACACACGGTGAAGGATACTCCGTCCCCTGTCACCTCAAAATTATTCACGCTCGTTCCGGGTTCCGACTCATATACGAACATCCCGTCCCTCTCGAGCTTGGTAAGTTCCTTGAATGTCTTGACTTTGTACAGGTTTCCACCCACATCAAAATCTTCGACCTTGGCCTTGGCATCAAGTGTATGATCACCAAAACTGATGGTGTTGCCTTGTTCTTTACGGATCAATTCTCTAACAGCACTCATTTGGAACCCTCCTGCGTTTTATTATATTCCATAACCGATAATTTATCCACAAATATTATGAAAATATGATCTTGTCGCCACGCGCTCTGACGGTCACCTCGTCACCCTCCGAAAAACGGCCTTCGAGGATCTGTGCGGCAAGCGGATCTTCTATCATGGTCTGCACCGCACGCCTTATCGGACGGGCTCCGAACTTCTTGTCATTACCCTTTTGGGCTACGAGCTTTTTGGCCGAATCGGTGATCTTAAGCTTTATCCCGCGGGATTCGAGCGCTCGTGCACAAAGATCCTTCGTCTGTATCGTAACGATCTTCTTTAGGTCGTCATCATTGAGCATACGGAATACGACTATCTCATCGATCCTGTTTATGAACTCGGGCTTGAAGGTGTTCTTTACTTCCTCCATCACGCCGCTCCTCATGCGCTCATGATCGCTCTTTTCATTGTTCTCGGTGACAAATCCGAGCTTTTTCGGATCTATTATGCGGTTCGCGCCGGCATTGCTCGTCATGATGATGATAGTGTTCTTAAAGCTGACCTTCCTGCCGTTCGAATCGGTTATGTGTCCGTCATCAAGCACCTGGAGCAGGATGTTGAACACATCGGGATGTGCCTTTTCTATCTCATCGAACAAAACGACCGAATATGGATTCCTTCTGACCTTTTCGGACAGCTGGCCTCCCTCCTCGAATCCTACATATCCCGGAGGCGATCCGATCATCTTCGAGACGGTATGCTTTTCCATGTACTCGGACATATCGACTCTTATGAGCGCATTTTCAGTCCCGAAAAGAACTCTGGCCAGAGTCTTGGACAGTTCGGTCTTACCCACACCGGTAGGTCCGAGGAAGAGGAAGGATCCGATCGGACGGCTTGCCTCTTTAAGTCCGACGCGGCCTCTTTTTATCGCACGGGCTACTGCCGATACAGCTTCCTCCTGTCCTATCACGGACTTGGACAGTTCGGCCTCGAGTCTTAAAAGCTTGCTGCTCTCCGATTCGGACAGTCTTGATACGGGTATCCGTGTCAGAGAAGCAACGATACCCTCGATATCCTCTTTTGTGACGATTGTAAGCCCTGTCTTCTTCCTGGAAGATCCGGCCTTTTTTTCTATCTTCTTCTCAAGATTTGCGGCTTCCTTCTTCTTGGCTGCAAAACCTTCTATGTCGTTATCCTTAAGAAGGGCTTCCTCCTCCCTCTCGATCGCACGAAGCTGTTCTTTCAAGTCTCCGACATCCTTCGGATCCGAAAGGTTTGACAGGCGGACTTTTGATGCAGCCTCATCGATCAGGTCGATGGCCTTGTCGGGAAGGAACCTGTCGTTGATATAGCGTGCCGACAGCTTTGCCGCGGCAACAAGAGCATCATCGTCATATTTTACGTTATGGTGTTTTTCATAAGCGGGCGCTACGCCGCGCAGTATCTCAATGCAGTCCGCCTCCGAAGGCTCCTCGACATATATGGGCTGGAACCTTCTCTCAAGAGCGGCATCCTTTTCTATGTGCTTCCTGTACTCGTCGTAGGTCGTGGCACCGATGAGCTGGACTTCTCCTCTTGCAAGCGAGGGCTTTAAGATGTTTGACGCATCAATGGAACCTTCGGCTCCGCCTGCACCGATTATCGTGTGAACCTCATCCATGAACAGGAGGATATTTCCTTCGGAGATCACTTCGCTTATGACACGTTTGATCCTCTCCTCAAATTCTCCCCTGTATTTGCTTCCCGCGACCATTGCGGACAGGTCGAGGGTAAGGAGCCTCTTTTCGGCGACGGTATCGGGAACCGTACCGTCGGCTATACGCTGTGCCAGGCCTTCAACTATCGCGGTCTTGCCGACTCCGGGCTCACCGATAAGGCACGGATTGTTCTTGGAGCGCCTCGACAGAGTCTGTATCATCCGGGTGATCTCAACATCACGGCCTATCACGGGGTCAAGCTTTCCTTCGGCTGCAAGGGCGGTAAGATCACGGCTGTACTGTTCTATGAGCATTCCGGCGCCCGATTGCTGATGGCGTGCGGTCGCTTTGATCTGTTCCTTGTAATCCTCAAGATTTTCGCCCATGGCGACAAGCGTATCCGCAAACAGCTTCTGGGGGTTGACGGAAAGCGTGTTGATAAGGCGAAGCGCCAGATTGTCTCCGTCCGAGATGATCGCAAGGAGAATATGCTCGGTCCCAATCTCGTCGCTTTCAAAAGAGGACGCAAGTTCCTGGGCAAGATCGAGGATGGCCTCAACCTTGGGCGTGAAGCCTTCGCGCTCTTTCTGCGCAACTTTTCCCGGAAGAGCTATCTGCTCATCGATAAGGGAGACTATCTTTTCCTCGTCAACATCGTTGGCGGCAAGCACCATAGCGGCAACGCCGCTCTTTTCCATGCAAAGTGCCAGAAGAAGATGCTCACTTCCGACATATCCGTGCTTGAACCTTGCGGAGAGCTGCTTTGCAAGTTGAAGTACTTCCCATGCCTTTTCCGTGTATTTTCGTGACATATGCTACTCCTTAATTTTATTATTATCTGTGATACGGATTGCTCCGTTCTTCGAACTCTCAAAGTTCCAGGAACTCAAACTGGAAATCTTCATCCAGATCCATATCTTCCGTGCGGGATGCGATGAACTGCTGCTGTTCTTTCTGTCTTGCAGCCTCCTGCTGCTCGGCCTCGATCCTGCGCTGTTCTTCTATACGCTGCTGCTGCTCGAACAGCCTTCTCTGCTTCTCGCGCATTTCCTCCTCTTTAAGGACTGCAGGTGCGGCCTCCTCGTCATCCTGGGGAACGACTGATTTTCTCCTCGGAGGAAGAGGAGCCTTCCTGGGCTTTTGCTCCTCTGCCACTTCCTGCTCATCTTCCTCGTCCTCGGGAAGAGGCTCCATGCTCTCGGTCATGTACTTGGGAGGTGCGCTCTTTTTAAAGGGCCTGTCAGAGCCGGGATCGCTTTCTTTTTCAAAAGAGCTCCAATCCATCGGAGTTGCTTCCTCATAGCCCTGTGCGCGTCTCTTGGCGGCCTTCTTCTCTTCCTTGAGTCTCCATTTCTCCTCGCGCTCCAGCTCTTTTCTCTCTTTTCGCGTCAGCGGCCTGTAGGGCTTGACATCATCTTCTTCCTCTTCCTCCGCTTCGCTTATATC